>JAQBUS010000020.1 GCA_027623875.1 Pseudomonadota bacterium | reverse complement strand
TTCTTGGTCTACAATAAGAATGGTCAAATTATCTCTATCTCTCAAATCGGTCAACATAGAGTAAACTTCCTCGGCAAGCATTTTAGATAAACCTGCTGTTGGTTCATCAATTAACATCACCTTTGGGTTGGCCATTAGTGTGCGACCAATTTCAACCATCCTTTGTTGGCCACCCGACAACTCCCCGGTAATTTGCTTTCGTTTCTCCTTTAGAACAGGAAACCTTTCATAGTTTTCTTCTACCTTTTCTCGAACCAACTTCTTATTTCTACGAAAAGTCCAACCACCTAATTCAAGATTTGCTTCAACTGACATGTCTTTAAAAACACCAGGTTGCTGCGGGATATATGCCAAGCCCTTAAGAATTTTTTGATAAGTTGGAATATGGATTATGCTTTCACCTTCTAACAAAACCTCTCCAGCATTCGGCTTTAAAAAACCGAATATAGCCTTAAGGGCTGTTGATTTTCCTACTCCATTCGCTCCGAGGATAGCTGTTATTTGATTTTGACGCGCCTTGATATCTAGGTTCTGTAAGATATTAAGATCTTTATAATAACCCACATCAAGACTCTTAATTTCGAGGGTGACTGGAATATCTTCTATTTTAGTCATTTGCTTTTTGACCTTCTTCGCTTCTATCTTCATCTTCATCGTCCGAACCAAGATAGGCTTCTATCACTGTGGGATCATTCCTTACTTTGTCTGGAGGGCCATCCGCTATTAAATCTCCATAGTTTAGAACTAGTAATCTTTTACAAAGTGAAAAAATTGAATCCATCTGATGGCTAATCAAAATAATTGCTGTGCCAGAACTATTAACTCGTTCAATATATTTATATATAATTTCCATCAGCTTAGGGTGAACACCAGCAAAAGGTTCATCCAATATTATCACATCCGGGTTCAACATTAAAAGCCGACCCAACTCCAGTAATTTCTGCTGGCCGCCAGAAAGCGATTGACCAAATTCATTTCTTAAGTGCTCAAGGGTCAAAAACTCCAAAACTTCCATTGCCTTATCATCAATTTCCGCTCGGCTAAGACCTCGATCCAAAGCTAGGGCCGGCACCATAAGGTTCTCCAAGACACTCATACGGCGAAAAGAGCGCGTAACCTGAAAAGTCCTTCCTAAGCCATGCCTTGCCACTTCGTATGGTTGCAATTGGTCAATTCTGTTTCCACTAAGATAAACAGTCCCACTGTTTGGTTTAATAGCTCCATCCAGTATATTTGTTAGTGTTGTTTTTCCAGCACCATTTGGACCGATAAGACCAACCAACTCCGGTCCATTTATTTCAAAAGAAACACTTTTTAAAACCTCTAAACCACCAAAGTTTTTTCTTAAATCTTTTACAACGAGATTAATCATTACGTAGACTCCTCACCGTTAGCTGAGGCGTTTCGTTTAGCAACAGTTTCATTTGCCACATGACCTCTTAGAAAATAGTTAATTATTGGAGCAATTATACCGTTTCTCGAAAGTCTAAGGGTTATCATAAGAAGAACACCAAATATAACTAATCTCCAAACTGTCATATCGACCTCTAACCCAATTAAAGGCACGTCAAAACTTGTTCGAAGCATCTCCAATGTGAATTCAATAATAATTGCACCGATTGCTGCCGCAAATATATTTTCAATTCCGGCAATCACCGCCATGGAAACTACGAGACTCATCTGTAATATCATTAAGTTATTTGGTGAGATTATTCCTATATAATGTGCAAAAAACGCTCCTGCTGCTGCTGCCATCATTGAAGTTATAACAAAAAGCAAAAGTTTATATTTAGTCGTGTTAACTCCTAATGCAGCAGCTGCATCTTGGTCTTCTCGAAGAGCCCGAATAAATAGACCAAACTTCTATTGAGCTAGCCAATAAAGAACCCCCAAACAGAAAAATAATAAGAAGAGCATTACAAAATAAGGTGGCAAAGGGTCTGTTTTATCAAAGTGACGACCAAAAAACGTAATGCCATTTTCAAAAAGCTTAGGCAGTTCTAGGCCAGCTTGTCCTCGAGTAATATTAAGTTCCGAACTAATAGCCGCTCTTAAAATCTCAGTAAAACCTAAAGTAAAAAGTGCTAAATACGCTGCTCGCAAAGGTAAAACTAACAAACCTATAAGAAGGCCAAATAACCCTCCCATGATTACCCCTAAAACTATTCCAAGCCAAACTGGCATAGGAGTAACTTTTACGCTTCCATCCCATATCGACATAGCCTCTCTCAAACAGTCTTGAACTAAAGTAGAGGATGTAATCCCTATAGGGTTAACAATAATTAAGTAACGGCTTCCGACAGCAAACTCAGTGCAGATGTTGGTCGCTTCAGGAGAGAGATAAATATAATGACAAAAAAGAGCTGTCGTATAAGCTCCGACTCCAGTGAACCCCATATGGCCAAAAGAAAACTGTCCCCCATAGCCTGAAAGCATCGACCAACTAGACGTAAGTATTGCGTAGTAAAATCCTGCAATCATAATATGCATTATATAAGGGTAGTTATTAGCTGTATAAATGAACGGGAATATCATCAAGAATGATACTATTATTGCCCCAGCAATTAATGGGGTTTGTTGTTTATTCATCCGAATTTTCCATGTGAACCACCTGAGAAGCGTCTGCCAAAAAGCCCGGTGGGCCTAAGTAGTAAGGTTAAGAGTAAAACGACTCCTCCATAAGCAGGAATATATGAGGCTGCCTTTTGGGGGTCGGGTATACAACCCGTGCCAGCAGATTCCACCAAACCAACGATTATACCACCCAGAAATGCTCCGGGAAGAGACCCCAAGCCGCCAAGAACAATTATAACAAAGGAGCGCATAGCCGGAATTGCTCCAACCTGAGGCAACCAAGAGAAGGCTTGAACAAGTAACGCTCCAGCAAGAGCCGCAAGCATTCCTCCAAGAGCAAAAGCAAGCATATTCATCCTATTGGGATTAATTCCTGTTATTGCTGCTGCCTCTCGATCTAAACTGACGGCCCTAAGTGCTTTTCCAGTCCACGTTCGGTGCAAAAAGTATAACAACATTAAAAGCACAATTATACAAACTACAGCTGCTGTGAATCGTGGATTGGAAATCGTTATCGTATCAAAAAGCTCCATGCCACCCCGTCGGGTCTTGAGCAGCCAAGGGTCTTCTTTAGAAGGCCAACTAAGCCTTGGAAAATCAAAATACCGCTTTGCTTTGACTGGGTTAGAGCCCACCGTAGCAGCGATAAAATATTGCAACGTAAATGCCAGACCAAATGTGACAAGAATGCCATACTCGACTGGCCTTTCTATTCTCCCGTCATACATAGGAGTCAAAAACACACGCTCAAATAGCGCACCTAGAACGAATGTTGAAACACATGCAAATCCTATACCATAAAGTGGATTGACACCTGGGAACCAAACCATTGTTACGTAATAAGCCCCCATCCCTCCAATCATATAGAAGTCACCATGCGCAAAGCTTACTACACCCAATATCGAGTATATTAATGTCAACCCAAGAGCCATAAAGCCATAGAGAATGCCTAATATAATTCCATTAGATATTTGTGATGCAACAAAGGAGCCATTTGTTACACAGTTATTACTAGGGTCAGCAAAAGAAAACGACATCGCAAGTAAAGCAAACGCTGCGATAGGGGGAGCTATCATCAAGCTTTTTCGAGGTTCAGGGGTTTTCAACCAGAGCCATATAAGTCCCACGGGACCAGTGGCCGCACCAACCATTGAACCAATATACCCAGCGTTCGAAGTGTCCAAATCTTTCCGCAAATAGGCTTTGCGAGTGCCAACTGCGCCCACAACTCCCCAAAAAATCATCCAGAGCATAACACTCCAAAAAATGACTGGAAATTCCACTAGATTACCCCATTTATTATAAAATTACACTTATTATAGTATAGTGGCGATAATTCATTATTTAAAATTATCGCCACTAATATTTTTATTAAGTTAGTACTACTTCTTTATCCAGATAGGCTCACCTGTTTTATAGGCGTCTGGCCAAACAATGGCTGAATCAGTGGAGTCCTCACCTTCATTTTGGTACTGGATCACTGTCATTGCAGGATCTGGCCACTGGTGCCACCACTCGTCACCTTTTCCATCTACGCTAGGATCTTTCTGTGAACCGTAGGGGAAATATATACGACCAAGAGTTCCATCGTGGTCAATATTCTCAAGCGCAGCAACAATTGCTTCACCATCGGTAGAGCCAGCTTCAATGATAGCTTGGACCAGAATTGATATGGAGTCATACGCTTCGAGAGCGTAACTCTCGATAGCACCTTTACCCGTCAACGCCTTATAAGTCTCGTTTAACTTAAGAGCTTTATCATTCCACAAGTTGACTGGTATTCCAATTCGCTGAACAAAAGCATATTGACCATCTGGAACATTTTCCCACCAAGCTTTACTTTCAAGAGCAACTTGACCTGCTTGGAAAGGTAAATCCATTGGGCCAATTCCTGCGTCAGCTGCTTGCTGTGCAAAGTTGTATCCAGCCTCACCAGTAGCAAGCACAATTATATAACCAGGGTCATACGCTTTGATGCGCTCAACAATTCCGGAGTAATCTTGTGTTCCAATATCGACACCATAAGTCTGGGATTCAACACCATTAGCAACCAAACCTTTGGTTGTCTCAGCAGCAGCAGGAATACCATAATCTGTATTTTCTGTCAGAATTGCTACCTTTTTAAGACCCGGCGCCAGTATGGCAGACTGCCAAATCGTCGCTGATGCCCATGAGCTCAATGGTGCTATACGGAAAATAAATTGTTGCTTATCACCAGTAATGGTGTCGTTCCATGTTTCTGCAAAAACCACTGGGATTTTTGCATCATTAGCAACATCTTTAGACGCAACACCAACAGAACTGTGATAACCTCCACCAACGCCCACAACACCATCTTGAGTAATTAATCTGTTCATCATGGCTGCAGCTTTTTCTGGTAAACCCTCTGTATCAGCTATAACAACTTCAATGTCACAACCAAGAGCACCTCCTGCCGCATTTAGATCTGCCTCAGCTAATTTCATAGCATCTCGCATAGCTTCACCACCGCCAACAGCCCCAGGTGCTGATAGAGGTGCTAAACCACCTATTTTAATTGGGCAACTAACAGCAAAAGCTGCTGATCCCAAAAGTGAAACCGCTAAAGTAGCAGCAACACCATATATTGTTAGTTTTGACTTCTTCATCTCTTCGACCTCCATAAAAAATTCTATGATTCGTAGTAAACCGTAACATGCGTAATATTATTTAACAAATTTATATACTGCTAATATACTCTTCTCTAATTTAGCCAGCCCATATAATTAATCAAGCGATGTAATCTAAGTCATAAAAGAATTAGCTTTTAAATCAGAGTTGCTAATCTTAGTTCTTTTTCAAAAATTTGGATTGTTTTTGTAAATAAGCGCACCAACTCATCGGCCTCTTCCTTACTAACAGTAAGAGCAGGAGAAATCATCAACCACTCTCCAAAAACCCCACCGGCAGTCTTTCTCGTGTATAATAACAATCCGTTTTCAATACCAATTTCGACCAATCTATAAACGGCACGACAGCTTACCGGCAGCATTTTTTTTGTTTCCTGGTTTTCTACAATTTCTGCTGCCATCAACAGACCTTTACCTCTGACATCTCCAATTATAGTGCTTTTATGAGCCACTTCCTTTAGCTTTTCCATAAGGTAAAGCCCCATAGTTGAGGCGTTATCCATTAGATTATTATCAATCATTTCTGAGACAACAGCTTCTGCCACAGCGCAGGACAAAGGATTTGCAGAATAAGTATGACCATGTAAAAAACCGCCTGAATCAACAACTGTTTTCACCATTTCATTTGAGGCCATAACTACCCCGATTGGGGTGTAACCAGCTGCGACGCCTTTAGCTAAAGTCACTAGATCGGGGCGAGCATTTGGCCAATGCTCACAAGACAAAAATTTTCCAGTTCGTCCGGCTCCTGCCATAACGTCATCATGTATTAAAAGAACTCCATATCGCGAACAAATTTCTCTAATGGACTCGTAATAGTGATCTGGGGCTACTAGCCCGCCTGTTGATAGCCCACCAACCGTTTCAATTATAAAGGCAAGAACATTATTTGAACCCTCATTCAAAATAATTTCTTCAAATTTTCTTGCACACTCCCGCGCATAGCTATCAACATCGTGGTTTTCCGGCAAACGATACGAAAACGGTGTAGGGACCTTTGGCATAATACGAAACATCGATCCAAAAACCATATCCGATTCTGGATCCCCTGATACCGAGACCGCACCCAAAGTCGATCCGTGATATCCTGGGTTGCGGGCTAAAACTATTTTGCGTTCCGGCTGGCCTTTTGCAACAGCATATTGCCGTGCTAACTTAATCGCCGCCTCCGTTGCTTCGGATCCACCAGACACAATGAAGGCTTGATCAAACCCGGGGCCGCAGAGCTCAACTAATTTTTCTGCCAATCGCTGATTGGGCGAATTCTCAAAAACAACCCGGCTCGCAAAGCAAACCTTGTTTGCTTGATCTATCATCGCCTGGATTACTCGTTTATTACCATGGCCTAAATTGGTTGTTACTGGACCAGACGAGCCATCAAAATATTTCTTTCCGTCACTATCCCACATATATATTCCCTCGGCCCGCTCGATGGAAGGCAAGGGCTTACTATCACCAGTATAAAATACCTGAATAGGCCCACCCCTCTTTAAGGTATCAGATCTAGAGTCTTTTCTCTCTGTCATGACTTCTCTCCTCTAAGTTTTTTACTAAGAAATGATTAGGATTTTCTTTAAAAGAATGGTTAAATATAGATATTTGATGAGACTATATATACGTATGTAATTGTAAACTAATATTCGCTTTTAAATAAAAAATATAGGCCATACAATTAAGACAGTTTTAAGGTTGAGGAGTAAATGACAGACATTCTAAAAAATTTTGCAAAAGTAAATTTATGCCATCAGCCGACACCCTTAGAGGAAATGCCACGCTTAACTGAAGCGCTTTCTGGACCACGACTATTTGTAAAAAGAGATGATTGCACCGGCCTGGCCAGTGGAGGAAATAAAACAAGAAAACTAGAATTCTTGATTGCCGACGCCCTTAGTGTAGGAGCAGATACCTTAGTAACCTATGGTGCTGTACAATCTAATCACGTAAGACAAACGGCAGCAGCAGCTTGCAAAATTGGCTTAAATTGTCATGTGATTCTCGAGCGCAGGGTTCTACATAAAGGGCAAAGATATGAGGAAACCAGCAATATATTACTTAATCATATGTTTGGTACGACAATTGAATTCCGAGAAGCCGGACTCGATATAACTGCGGAGGCTTTAGCTCTTACAAATAGCTTGAAATTTCAGGGAAAACATCCTTATTTGATACCTGGTGGTGGCTCCAACAAAATCGGTTCCTTAGGGTACGTATCTTGTGCCCAAGAATTACTACTGCAAATTAAAAATCAAAGATTAAATGTACAATCAGTTATAGTCGCAACCGGGAGTTTTGGAACTCAGGCCGGCTTAACTGCTGGGTTTAGTGCGCTTGGCTGCGATATACCGATAATAGGCATTAGCGTTCGACGGAAGCGTGAAGAGCAAATTGAAAATGTTTATAAACTCTCTTTGGAAACATCACAGCTATTGGGGACAAAACCGATTAAAAGAAATCAGGTTTTAGTTTATGATAATTATATAGGCGAGGGATACGCGATTCCAAATAAAGGAACAATGGACGCAATAGAAATATTAGCAAAAAAAGAAGGCATACTTTTAGATCCCGTTTATACAGGCAAAGCAATGGCAGGCTTGATCGACTTAATAAATACTGATGCCATTAATGCCAATGGCGACGTAGTATTCATTCATACTGGAGGTTCTGTTGCTTTATTTGCTTATGAGGATGAGCTTAGGCAGAAAATACTTTAGGATAAAAATTATAATTGAACTAAATTGCTTAATTTGAGGTAAAATGACACAATTCAATGAGTACCCAAGAGACTTAGTCGGTTACGGAAACAAACCTCTCTCTACTAAATGGCCAAACAATGCAAAAATAGCGGTTCAGTTTGTTCTAAATATAGAGGAAGGAGGAGAAAACTGTGTGCTGCACGGAGACAACGCTTCAGAAACTTTTCTTTCAGAAATCATAGGTGCACCCCCGTTTGATAGAGCTCGGCATATGTCCATGGAGTCTATTTACGAATATGGAAGCCGCTCTGGGGTTTGGCGTATACTTAGTTTATTTAGAGAGTATAATCTTCCTATAACCCTTTTCGCTGTCGCAATGGCTGCGCAACGTAATCCGAAGGTTATAGAGCAAGCACTAAAAGATGGTCATGAAATTGCTAGTCACGGCTTAAGGTGGATTAATTATCATGGCATCACAGAATCCCATGAGCGTGAGCATTTAGAGCAAGCAATGGAAATTCTGACTGCGATATGTGGAGAAAGGCCATTGGGCTGGTACACAGGCAGAACCTCGGAAAACACACGTCGCTTGGTAGCTCAATACGGTGGGTTTCTATATGATGCAGATGATTACTCTGATGACTTACCGTTTTGGAGTAAAATTGAACCTGGACAACTAATCGTCCCATATACCCTAGATACAAACGATATGCGCTTTGCCACAACTCAAGGGTTCAATACAGCCGACCACTTTTTTACTTACCTAAAAGATTCCTTCAATACTCTATACGAAGAAGGCACAACTAGTCCCAAGATGATGTCTATTGGGATGCATGCTCGCCTCTTAGGGCGTCCTGGGAGATTTGCAGCGATCAAGAACTTTGTTGAATATATTACCCGCTTTGACAATGTTTGGATCGCGCGGCGGGACTCAATAGCCCGTTACTGGAGAGAATTTAATCCCAACACAAATTAGCAACCAATATAAACTAAAACTCACGACCCAAAACATCTATTAACTTATCAAAATCCATTTCGTTATTCCATAGGTGAGGAGTTATTCTCAAAGCACCTCCCCTTTCTGAAAGAAAAACATTTTGGTCCGATAACTTTAAGAGCAGATCTTTAGGAGCAGATTCAGGAAGTTTTGCTCCAATAAAATGTGGCCCCCTAAATTCTTTAGGTGGCGTTAGCAACCCAATAGCTTCGAGTCTTTCAGCCAGTTGGTGGCTGTTATGCGCTAAAGTGTCTTCAATGTTGTCAACTCCCCAATCTAAAAGTTGCCTAAGAGCCACCAAAACACCGGGCATCAGCGAGAAATTTGCTCTCTCACCGACATCATATCTTATAGCACCGTGCTCATATAAATCTGTGTAGCTCACCAACCCAGAAAAATTCCTACTATCTCTTCGAGTAATCCAACCAGCTTCGAGAGGCTCCCCGCTCCGCCATTTCGAATCTACGTATAGAAACCCTGTCGAGTAAGGGCACAATAACCACTTATAGCCAGCAACCACTGCAAAATCCGGTCGAATTTTACTAAAGTCCGTTCTCATTGCTCCAACAGATTGTGTCAGATCCAGGACTAAAGCCGCCCCAACCTGATCACACTTTCGGCGTATTTCAACCAAATCAATATAAATGCCGTTAGTCCATAAAACATTCGGCAGAGCAACAATCGCGCATCTGTCGTCGATAGCCTCAACAACTGCATCTGTCGCTGATTCACTAGATGTGAGGGCGACAGATACAATCTCTCCACCTTGATCCCGAACCATTCGCTGCCATGGGTAAATATTGGATGGAAACTGATCCTCAAGGGTTACAATTTTTTTTCCTGGACTCATTCTAAGGTTTTTAACTGCGGTTTCGATCCCATATGAAGCAGAGGGAACTATCGCAACGCCTCCAACATCAGCATTAACGATCTCTGAAAAAAGCACTCTAGCTTCATCAACGGTGTCGTAAAAGTCTGATATAGTCAACTTCCATGGGGCTGCTTTCATCCGAACACCCTTATCTACTGCCGATACTACCGAGTGCATTAAGGGCGACATATACGCGGTATTTAAATAAGCTATATCTTTAGGGATATCAAAAAGATGGCGTTGGCATGAAATCATAGCGCTTCTCTACATTCTATTATGAATTAATTTTAAATTCTAAACTACTAATAAGTATTTTTCAAAGGGGCGTATATATATTTCTCTAAGCTTTTTTATTAAACCCCTTAATTATGCCACTACACCTTCTCCAGACCAGTTTTTCGGAAAACGATTAAAGCCCGTGTAAGTCAGGTATTTTAATC
>JAQBUS010000019.1 GCA_027623875.1 Pseudomonadota bacterium | reverse complement strand
TAGCATCTTATCATCTAGCTCACGTTTCGCAATATTTTGCTTTGGTTTCCGTCCAATCAGCCGACCCAAAAAACCGACATCTGTCACCTGTGTCGGAATTTCACTAAATGGATCACGCTTGGCCGTATAAGTTGTACCAGCTGAATGTAAAGCCTCGCCCACAGATGGGCTCCCTTCAGTTAAAGCTGGGGTTACTACCTCATCCAATGCCCCTGCAGATGGAACCTCTTCAGTTGTAGCTAGAGTTACTACCTCGTCCAACGCTACCGCAGATGGAACCTCCTCAGTTAAAGCTGAGGTTACTACCTCGTCCAATGCTACTTTAGATGGCACCTCTTCAGTTGCAGTTAGAAGTAACGGCTCTTTTTCTACAAAAGCTGTCGTTAAATCTTCGAAGGACTCCTTTTCGATGGTTTTATCTTCTTCACCATCCTCTATTATAGATTCAATACCTTCCTCTATTTTAGATGATGATCTAAATAATCGATCTTTTAGTTTTTTAAAAAAAGACATCACATACCGAAATTAAACTTTCTATCCAAGTAATAGGTTGCTCCAGGAAGCGAAAGTGGTTTTTACCAAATAAGTATAAAAAACAAACTCAATTAGTTCTCAAAATTAATAAAAACTGTCACTTAGTTCATTATTTATTTCTAGCCACGTATATTATAACAGGTGTTTTCCATCCTTAAATTCAATAGTTAATTGTTTCTCTTTTTTTGCCTCATTTAAAGATGATACAATTCGTTCTTCACTCCACACAACCGCATATCCCCGCTCCAATGTTTTATGATAACTCAAAGTCTTTAGTAATTGCTCGAGATAAGTTAGTCTCTTTGATTTTTCTTCAATTTGTCCAATAGCAACATATTCAAAATTTCTTTTTAAACGCTTAAACCTTTGATCACTCATTTCTAGTTGTTCACTTAATCTCTTAAGACCTAAGCGTTTGTAAAGGCTTTTAAAGCCTTTTCTTATTGTCGGGGTTTGATTATCCACCAAAAAATTAAATAAATAAATCTGATGTTCTAAACTCTTTTTAACAGTTAGAATTCGGTGTTTTAGCAAATTTGGAGAAAAACCTGATAGAACACGTTCACTCTTAAGGCGCTTACTCTGAACAGAGATTTTCAAAGCCTTCGGTAATTTATCTGTTAAGTTAAGCAATTTCTCAGACACAGCAATTACGA
Organism: Pseudomonadota bacterium; assembly: GCA_027623875.1. Lineage (GTDB taxonomy): Bacteria > Pseudomonadota > Alphaproteobacteria > Rhodobacterales > Rhodobacteraceae. The sequence continues at coordinate 9,802 of JAQBUS010000019.1, read as the reverse complement.
AATCATCCGGTCTCGAAATAACACGAAATAGATCTCTTATTCGTTTCTCTCTAATTTCAAGTATTCTAACTATTGTTGTATTAAGTCTAATCCCAAGGCTATTTAAACCAAATATTAAATCTCTTCTCACTGGCACTGCCATTTCCGCAGCTGCACTTGGAGTCGGAGCCCTAATATCGGAAACGTAATCGAGTAAGGTAGTATCAGTTTCATGGCCAACAGCTGATATTATGGGGATTTCAGAATTTGCTGCTGCCCGAACAACAATTTCCTCGTTAAAACCCCATAAATCCTCTATAGATCCACCTCCCCGGGCAACAATCAGTAAATCGGGACGTCTTAATTCCCCGTCACTAGGTAAACTATTAAACCCTATTATTGCCTGGGAAACCTGCTTAGCGCAGGAATCTCCTTGAACTGTAACTGGCCAAATTAATACTTTTCGTGGAAACCTGTCCCTTAAACGATGTAAGATATCACTTATAACCGCTCCCTGGGGAGATGTTATAACACCTATTAATTCAGGAATATATGGAATTTTCTTTTTTTTATCTTGATCAAAAAGACCTTCTTTGTTTAACATTTCTTTGCGTTTTTCGAGCATAGCCATTAAGGAACCCACACCAGAGACCCGCAGTTCATCAACAACTAATTGATATTTAGATTGAGTTCCGAAAGTCGTTAACTTGCCTGTAGCGACAACTTCCAAGCCCTCTTCTGGAGATATAGATAAACCAGACATCTGACCTTTAAAGGTGACCGTTGAGAGAACCGAGTTTTTATCTTTTAAATCATAATAAACGTGACCGGACCTTGCCACAAAAACGCGACCCAATTCTCCCCTGATTCTTACTCTACCAAATTTATTCTCTAATATATTTTTAATAGAGTTCGAAATTTCAGAAACACCGTACTCGGGAGTATTGGCTCGTCGATCACTATCATCAATTAATTTCATGCAACTAAAACTCTTGTTAAGATCAAGATTGCATTATAAGATTTTTTTCCACAAAACGAAACGGAAACTTGTTATGAATATTCTAATCGTTGGATCAGGTGGGCGCGAACATTCCTTAGCTTGGGCAATAAAACAAAATCCAAAATGCGACACCTTACTCGTTGCACCAGGAAATGCCGGTATATCCGAAATCACTGAATGCATAGATATAGATATACTCGATAATTCAAAGGTTTTACAGTTAGTAAAAAATAGATCAATAGATCTAGTGATCATAGGTCCTGAAGGCCCACTTGCAAATGGACTATCAGACACTCTGATCAAGGAAAATGTACTTACATTTGGAGCTTCTAAGGCGGCAGCTGAATTAGAAAGCTCAAAAGCTTTCACGAAAAGCATTTGTTCTTCGATAAATGCTTCTACAGCAAAGTATGGGCTGTTTCGAGATAAGAAGAAAGCTAAGCAGTACGTCAGGAATCATGGTCTCACAATAGTAATCAAAGCCGATGGTTTAGCTGCTGGTAAAGGCGTTGTAGTAGCCATGGATCAAAGTACTGCCTTTGATGCTATCGAAGATATGCTTGATGGAGCTTTTGGTGCTTCGAGTGCAGAAATACTGATTGAAGAATTTATGGATGGCGAGGAAGCTTCTTTCTTTGTTTTATCAGATGGTAAAAACATATTACCAATTGGCACAGCTCAGGACCATAAAAGAGCGTTTGATGGAGATTTAGGTCCAAACACAGGAGGCATGGGAGCCTATTCTCCTGCACCAATACTAAACACGAAGGTAGTAGATATAACTCTAAGAACTATAATTCAGCCAACCATAGATGAAATGGCCAAACGCGGGACACCTTATATAGGGATTCTTTACGCTGGGTTGATGATAAAAAACGGAGTTCCAAGGCTTGTCGAAGATAATGCTCGGTTTGGGGAGCCCGAGTGCCAAGTCCTTATGATGCGTTTGGGAGCACAAATTCTAGACTTAATCCTAGCTTGTTTAACAAATAATCTGCTTACCACCAAAGTTCAATGGGCTGAGGACCACGCAATTACAGTAGTTATGGCTTCAAAAGGCTATCCAGGCGCGTACCGAAATGGCTCAACTATAAGCATTGAAGATGGGTTGGTTTATGACAGTCAGCAGATGGTCTTTCATGCGGGGACGGTAAAAAGAGATAATATTTTGATATCAAATGGTGGGAGGGTCCTGAACATTACAGCTCGTGGAGAAAGTCTTTTATTAGCTCGAGATAAAGCCTATCAAATAGTTAAGAGAATAAGTTGGCCCGAGGGCTATTATAGATCAGATATAGGGTGGAAGGCTCTTTAATATCAGATGTAGGGGGAACTATATTTACTGTTAACGTTATATCTGCCTTTCAGGCATCGTAACGATTAAACCTTCCAAATCACTAGTGATTTTTAGCTGACAAGTTAACCGTGATCGAGCAGGGTCAGGATCAAATGCAAAATCCAGCATATCCTCTTCCATTCCGTCTTTAGGGGGTAGTTTTCCTACCCAGTCGGCAGAAACATAAACATGACACGTAGAACAAGCGCAAGCTCCGCCACAGTCAGCCTCAATTCCAGGTATGTTATTATTACGGGCACCTTCCATTACAGTAAGCCCATTTTCAACATCCACTATGTGCTCGTTCCCATTGTACTCAATATAGGTAATTTTAGTCATCTGGTTCCTTTTTTTTGCAAACCGTTTAATGTCAAATAATACAGACTAATCAATTTAGCCAGATAGTGTTTTATATATTGTATAAAAAAATCAATGTTCTATCTTTGTACTCATGATTCCTGTTGATATAAAATATTCCGTATTACCTAAACCCCCTTCCTGTTTAAGAAATAGTCAACTTGAGGAAATTCCTCATGGAAGTTTTATTGCAGTTGCCGGTCTGGTGCTGGTTCGCCAACGCCCAGGAACAGCAAACGGTGTTGTTTTTCTTACACTTGAAGATGAAACAGGTGTCGCAAATATAATTATATGGAAAGACATATTTAAACAATTTAGGAGGGTTGTGGTAGCAAGTCGGCTTATAAGGGTAACTGGAAACATTCAACGCCAAGGAAGTGTTTGCCATATTATAGCAAAACATCTTGAAGATATTTCTTATATGCTCGACGAAATTTTAAATTAACAAGCGTACAAAAAAATGACTCTTAAATAATCATTCTAGCTTTACAGCGATAAACCTTGTTCTACCTTCCGCCTCAATAAGTAAAAGTAAGGACTTCCCTCCAACATTCTTTGTTTTTTGTATAACATCAATAAAGTCATCGATAGACTTTAATTGTTTCTGTGCAGCGATTAAAATAAGATTGCCAACTCTTATTCCCTTACCATAAGCGTCACTCGTTTCTAAAATTTCGCTAACTAAAAGTCCCTCAGATTCTTTATCAAGCTGGAACTCATCTCTTAAAACCTCATTAAGAACAGATAATTTCATGCCTAATAGCGATATTTTCTCTACAGCTTCTTCAGGTTTTTTTTCTGGGAAGGCTGTAAGCTCTGCAATTTCTCGCTGTCCTAATATAACCTTCAAAATTTTTGTCTGACCTTTGCGAATAACCACTAATTCAACACTTTTATTTACGGCCGTTTTACCCACAATTCTTACCAATTCCTTTGTGCTAGAAACTTTCACATTATCAAACATGACAATAACGTCTCCTGCCATAACACCACCATCCTTAGCAGGGCCATCTGGAACTTCTGAAACAAGGGCTCCATCTAAAGTTTTCAATTCAAGCATCTGAGCTGTATCCTCAGTTATATCTTGTATGCGCACACCTAACCAACCTCTGCGAGTCTGTCCAAATTCTTTCAGCTGAGAAACAACAGGCGCAACCACATTGGAAGACATAGAGAAACCGAGACCAATAGATCCACCCGTAGGAGACAATATTGCTGTATTCACTCCAATAACTTCGCCTAATGTGTTAAACAGTGGCCCACCAGAATTCCCTCTATTAATCGCCGCGTCTGTTTGAATAAAATCGTCATAAGCACCTGACAGCTCGCGTTGCCGAGCTGAAATTATACCTACTGATACAGAAAAACCCTGACCTAGTGGATTTCCCACGGCCATAACCCAGTCACCTACTCGTCCCAAATTACTGTCTCCAAACGAAACAAAAGGAAGAGAGATGTTAGCTTCAACTTTAAGTAAGGCAATATCAGTTTTAGTATCAACCCCGATCACCCGTGCCTTCAAGCGTTCTCCACTAAAAAGCTCAATCTCGATTTGATCTGCTTTATCAATTACATGATTATTCGTAACAATATAACCGTCATCAGATATTACGAACCCAGACCCAAGTGCTGAAGATGTTTGAGGTTTTCTACCAGGATTTTGTTCGTCCAAGAAGTCCTTGAAAAAATCTTCTAAAGGTGAGCCTTTGGGCACGATTGGTCTTTGATCCTGGTTCGGTTGAGAGATTGCAGTAGATGTTGTAATATTAACTACTGACGGGCTCACTTTTGCCGCTAAATCCGCAAAACTTTCGGGCATTGCAGCAAAAGCAAAAGAGCACGTCATAAAAATTATGATGCTACCTAAGCTAGTGCCTAAAGTTTTATAAATTTTCAAATTTTTGGCAAAAGGGACCAAGGATGCAATTGTCATTTTAATTCTCTCTAACAAAAAATTAACCATTTAATTATCTAGAGCGTCCTAGATAACCTTAGTAGAAATCCAAACTAACCCAGTTCCAAGCATTAATGCCGTAAATCCTAATAATCTTCTATTATCACTAGGTATTTCTATTAGAACTTTAAGTAAGTTCTGCAAATAAGACGGAAACAAAGCTACAATAAAACCCTCAACAGCAAAAACTAAACCAATCGCTAATATGATTTTGCTTGCTATCAATTACCAGAATCCGATTTAAAATAGTTAAAAAATTCACTATCAGGGCGAACTACCATTGTTGAATTATTACCGTTAAACGCAATTTTATATGCATTTAATGATCGGTAAAAATTGAAAAACTCTGGATCTACACCAAAAGCCTTAGCAAAAATAGCATTTGTCTCTGCATCAGCTTCCCCACGAACAATTTCTGATTTTCGCGTAGCCTCAGAAACAATTTCAACTACGGTTCTGTCAGCTTGGGCACGTAATCTTTGTGCAGCTTCCTTACCCCGAGCAATTTCATCCGCAGCTTCCCTCTCTCGTTCAGCACGCATTCGGCTGAATGTTGCAGCTAAGTTTTGTTCAGGGAGGTTTGTTTGCTTTAATTTTACGTCCACGACCTCAAGCCCTAATGGCAAGGCCAAAGTCCTTGCCCTTCTTGTAATCCTAGCCATTAACTCTGCTCTATCTGCCGATAGAATTGTGTTAGACGTCACTCCCTCAGAACCTAAAACCTCTCTAATTACAGGGTTTAATATACCCTCGAGGCGATCTTCCGCTGCCCGTAGCCCTCCTACACCAACTGCTTGACGAAATTGAACAACATCTGAAATTTTATATCTCGCGAATGCATCAACCACTAATCGCCTATCATCTGAAGGAGTAACTTCAGTAGGCACAGTATCTAGAGCTATGATTCGAGCGTCGTATTTCACCACTTCCTGAATAAACGGTAATTTAAATGCCAATCCTGGATCTTCTTTCACAGACTTGATTTGTCCAAATTGAAGAACTAGTGCTGTTTCTCGTTCATCCACTATAAACACTGATGAAAGAATTAGGGCAAGAATACCACCCGAAAATATTGAAAAGAAAAGACCTTTGTTCATTAGTTTGACTCCCCTAATTTTTTACCCAGTGAATTTGTTAACTCATTTAAAGGTAAATAAGGTACGACATTAGAATTCTGGCCGCTAACGGCATCATCTAAAAGTATTTTATTCATTGACCCAAATACACCTTCCATGGCTTCAATATACAATCTTTTTCTAGTTACATCAGGCGCTTTTTTATATTCTTCCAGAACTGCAGAAAACCTGCTGGCCTCACCAATAGCACCGTTCACAACTTGGGCTCTGTAACCTTCTGATTGCTCCAAAAGTTGCGATGCTTCTCCTCGTGCCCCAGCCAAAACTGTATAGGCATAAGCGTCCGCTTGGCGCTCAAAATTATCACGTTCCTGTTCAGCTGCCTGAACCTCTCTAAAACTATCGATTACTTCTAAAGGAGGGTCCGCTTTATCTAAGTTAAGTCTAACTATATTAACTCCACTTTCGTACTGGTCCATTGTATCCTGAATCAGCTTTAAAGCTGTATCTGCTATCACCTGCCTGTCTCTGTTTAGGATCGGCGCAAGTTCTGAGCGAGCGATAACTTCTCTCATAGCGGATTCAGAAACAGCCCTAATAGTCGACCTGGGTTCAGCCAAATTGAATAAATACTTAGCAGGATCATTTATGTTCCAAACAACTTGGAAATCTATATCAACTATATTCTCATCAGTAGTCAACATAAGTCCGCTGTCTCCTCGACCTCCTAGGCCGATATCCTCAGTTTGTTCACGGGTAACTGGTATAACTTCTGCCTTTACAATAGGCCATGGAGCGAAATTAAGACCAGGACCACCAATGGCTGAAAACTTTCCCAAAAATAATTCTACTGATTGCTCTTCAGGTTTTACCGTGTAAAGCGAAGTGAACAACCATAGTGCTGCCGCTCCCAAAGCAATTAGGCCAATTGAGCCTTTTGAGAGCCCTCCTCCACTGCCATTTCCACCACCAGCTCCATTTTTCTTTCCACCACGGCCCCCCATAAGTAAACGAAGCTGCTCTTGACCTTTTTTCATAAGCTCATCAATTTCTGGAATTTGCCCACCAGAATTAACTGGGCTCTCTGGACCTCCAGAGTCTTTTTCATCACCACCGTTGCCGTCGCTTCCCCAGGGTCCACCGTTGTTACTGGCCATTAAATTTCTTCCTTTAAAAATTTTCATTATACACTCCATACCTAAATAGTTTCTCTTGCATCATATTTCAACCTCTTCTAGTAGGAGCTTTCATTGTTACCAATTCTTCCGCCATTGTTGGGTGTACAGCGCATACTTGATCAAACTGTCGTTTTGTAGCACCCATCTTGATCGCAATTGACGCCAGTTGAATCATTTCTCCAGCTTCTGGTGCTACAATATGACAACCTAATACTTTGTCAGTCCTTTCGGAAACCACCAATTTCATTAGTACATGCTCATCAACGCCAATAAAAGATTGCTTCATGGGTTTGAATTTAGACGAATAAACCCGTATTGGCTCCAAACTAATAGCAGCTTCTTCGCTTAGACCTACACTGCCAAGCTCCGGTTGAGTAAAAACAGCTGACGGAATAACCTCATGATCTACAGGTGTGGGATTGGCATTGAAGACAGTTTCAACAAAAGATACTGCCTCCCTTATCGCAACTGGTGTCAAATTAATTCGATCAGTAACGTCGCCAATAGCGAAGATGGAAGGAACCGTCGTCTGAGAGTATTCATTTACTAATATATTTCCACGATCACCAATGTTAACTTCAACATTATCTAAGCCCAGTGACTGGGTATTAGGGCTTCTCCCAGTTGCAAAGAGCAGGCTATCAAATAATCTCTCCGACCCATCTGACATGCCCACTTTAACGGATTCACCTTCTTTTTTAATGTCTAAAACATTAGAGTTAAGTTCTAATTTAACACCTTTTTTAACCATCGTTTCTGAAACTAAAGTTCTAGCTTCATTATCAAACCCTCTTAAAATTTGATCCCCACGATAGGACTGCGTGACGTCCACCCCTAACCCATTAAAAATACCAGAAAATTCCGAAGCAATATATCCTCCTCCAACGATTAAAATCGACTCGGGTAGCCGCTCCATTTGAAAGACATCATCCGACACCATCCCTATCGACGCATTGGAAATTTCCGGTCGAATTGGTATGCCACCTGTCGCTATAAGAATATGTTTGGCTAGAACTTCTCGGCCATCATCAAGTAATACGGTGTGTGGATCTTTAATTTTTGCCCAGCCATCAAAAAGCACAACACCACTTGAGAGAATAAGCCCCCTATAGACATTTTCAAGTCTATTTAATTCATTGTCTAGATTGGTTTTAAAAAGCGACCAATCAAATTTATTAAAATTTAAATCCCACCCGTATAAAGATGCCTCTTCCAGGCTTTCCTTAAAGTTAGAAGCAAAAACCATCAGTTTTTTGGGAACGCAACCACGAATTACGCATGTTCCTCCAAGTCGATCTCCCTCAGCCAAATAAACCTTGTAACCTAAATTGGATGCCATACGAGCGGCTCTTACGCCCCCAGAACCCCCACCTATTACAAAAAGATCACATTCAAACGTCAATTAAATTCCACCGCATAGTAATACTAAACACTAAATTTTAGTCCCAAAATCCACCACACTCTCAATGGATTTTCCTGATTCTGAATGAAGAGCTCTGACTCCACCACTTATATCCCCAAGGACAAGTAAGTCACAAAGTTTCACGAATAAGCCGTTCTCTACTACTCCCGGTACAGTATTAAGTTCCTTTGATAACAAAATAGGATCAATTATTTTCCCTAAATTCAAATCCAAAACATAATTATTCTCATCTGTCTTCAATATAACTCCATTCTTTTGGCGAAGATCAATTTTAAAGTTAGAGAATCCCAGTTCATTCAGAAGGCATTCAATTTTCTGTTTACTCGACGTCCATCCAAAGGCAATGATTTCTACTGGCAAAGCAAACTTTCCCAAGGTCTTTACGTATTTAGAACTATCAGCAATAATAATTCTTTGGCTTGAAGCTGCTAAAACTACTTTTTCATGCAAAAGGGCTGCTCCACCTCCCTTAATCATATTGAAGTTCTCGTCACACTCATCTGTGCCATCAATCGTAAGGTCTAATAAGCCTACTTCATCAAGTGTAGTCAAACTAATCCCACATTGCGTTGCAAGTTCAAAGGTACTAACCGATGTGGGAACCGCTTTTATTTTCAAACTATGTTCTAAAATTCGTTCTCCTAGACATTTAATCATCCAGGCGGCTGTAGATCCGGTGCCGAGTCCAACACTCATACCATCTTTAACGTAGTCCACCGCAGCAGCAGCAGCAGCATATTTAGCTCTGTCAGTAACTGTGTTTTTCATTTTTTCCTTTAAATACCATAACCCATAATCGGACAAAAATCTTTAAATTATAAACACCTACTAAAGTAGTTCTAGAACATTTAAAAGATACTTTTTAGGAATGATAATAAGAACTTTTCTCTTTGTAAAACTTAAAGAGACAATATCGGTTACTTCATTTGAGGTACCTATTTTAAGGGAAGGATCGAAAACTAAATTCTTAATTGGATACAAAAGCCCTTCGCTAAGTCCCTCAACTTCTCCCATGGGAAATAACGAAACTCTCTCTCCAAGAGGCAATTCAATTTCAAATTTCAGGGGAGAAAGAAAGCAAATATCTTCTAAACCTATTAAAACACATTTTTGATTTGAAAACTTTACGAGGGCAGACAAATTGGCCAACTCGTGGTCTAATCTTCCCCCTAGAAATCCTAAGCCTATCAGCTTTGGCGCACTTATAGAAGTTAAACATTTTTCAAAATCTGTGGTGTTTTGATTGTCAACATTATAAAAACCACCACGATGACTCGCAATTGCATCGGCGCGCACTGAATCCATATCTCCAATGATTGCCGAGGAACTATATCCTAAGCTAAAAAGCGCGTTGGCTCCCCCATCCGCAGCAATTAAATTAGGTGCGAGCCCTAGACACATCTCAAGGTCTATCTCCTCAAAAGGTCCGCTACCAACCAAAGTTACATTTCTCTCAAATGGCAGCGTGAGCTGCATTTAATTATCTAAGTTTAATTGAA
>JAQBUS010000018.1 GCA_027623875.1 Pseudomonadota bacterium | reverse complement strand
CCCTCACCACCGATGTTGAACATCCGGGCGTGAAAGGCGACTGACACTGCTAAGCCCGTGAAAATAAAATTTGTAGTATAATAAAGGGTGTATCCCCAACCGTACGTTGAGCCCAGTGCTCCGGTTATCATTAAATTTATTGCTTCGACTGGGCTTTCACCGATTAATAGAATAATTATAGCTGAAATAATAAGAGAAATTGTCACTCCAATTATAGGAATGAGAATTGTATCAGCCCATTTTGGTAAAACTTCCATTAGTTAAATTTGCTCCTCTATCCCCGCCATTAGGAGTCCTAACTTTTTCTCATCAGTTTTCGACGGATTTCGTTCTCCCATAATTTTCCCGTCAAACATCACCATAACTCTATCGGAAAGAGACATAATTTCGTCTAACTCTACACTAATTAGTAGAATTGCTTTTCCAGAATCTCTTAATTTTATTAGTTGCTCGTGAATAAATTCAATAGCACCTATGTCAACACCCCTAGTCGGTTGACCAACTACTAATAAATCTGGGTCGTGTTCGATTTCACGAGCAAGAACTAATTTTTGTTGATTTCCCCCAGAAAAGTTTTTGGTACTTAGTGATGTGTCTTGTGGTCTCACATCAAAGCGTTTCATTTTCTCTGACGCGTCTTGCTTTATCTTCTTATTATTCATGAAGATAGAATTGTGTTGGTAAGTTGACTTCTTATGGTAACCCAGCGCTATGTTTTCCCACGCCAAAAATTCCATAATTAAACCGAGGTGCTGGCGATCTTCAGGAACGTGAGCAATACCTTGAGCACGACGTGATTGCCCATTGGCTTTCTTTCCAGTTAGTGGAACTATTTCTCCGTTTATTGTGATTGACCCTGTTCCTTGAGTGATTCCGCCTAAAACCTCAAGAAGTTCTGATTGACCATTACCTGCTACACCCGCAATGCCTAAAATTTCTCCAGCTTTTACAGATAATGATACTTCCTTTAATCTCTTGACACCCTGTTTGTCTACGACACTTAGATTTTCAATATTTAAAACAGTTTTACCAACATCTACGTCTTTCTTATTTACAGTCAGTAAGACCTTTCGACCAACCATAAGTTCCGCTAAGTTTTCTGGGTTAGTCTCGTTAGTATTAAGGGTAGTAGTCATCTCCCCTTGTCGCATCACACTTACTGTATCAGTGATCTCCATTATTTCTCTAAGCTTATGGGTAATAAATATGATAGTTTTACCCTCATTTTTTAAATTTTGAAGAATTCGAAAAAGATGGTCAGCTTCTGAAGGAGTTAAGACCCCAGTCGGTTCATCAAGAATAAGAATTTCAGCTTTTCTGTAAAGTGCTTTAAGAATTTCTACTCGCTGGCGCATTCCAACACCTAGATTTTCTATTATGGCATCAGGGTCGACATTGAGTTCGTACTCTTCAGCTAGAGATTTAAGATTTTGTCGGGCGTTAGAAAGGGAAGGGCCTAAACGGGGACCGTCCTCTGCTCCAAGAATTATGTTCTCAAGGACTGTAAAGTTATCTATTAATTTGAAATGCTGAAATACCATACCTATTCCTGCACTTATTGCAGAGTGGGAATCTGTTATGGCGACTTTTTCTCCACTAATATATATCTCTCCCGAGTCAGCTTTATAGAACCCATATAGAATAGACATAAGTGTAGATTTTCCGGCGCCGTTTTCACCAATTATCCCGTGAATAGTTCCCGGTGAAACCTTCATCGAAATATTCTTATTAGCTTGAACAGAACCAAAGAATTTTGATATATTTATTAATTCAATAGAAGGGGCGGCAGTTTTATGCCGCCCCTCATTTATAACGGTATTCACTAAATAACCTACTTATTTTACAGGACAGCTACCATCAGACATATAATCGTGCACGACTATTTCACCTGAAATAATTTTTGCTTTTGCACTTTCTACAGCAGCAATCATTTCGGAAGTGACGAGTGACGCGTTATGTTCGTCCATTGCGTAGCTGATTCCACCATTTCCAAGATCGAGAGTGGCAAACCCGCCTGCTAAATCTGCACCGGCCTTAAAGGAGTCATAAACTCCAGTGTCTACTCTTTTAACCATTGAAGTAAGAACATGTCCTGACTGCATGTAGTTCTGATTCGCATCTACGCCTATACCTAATATTCCGGCATCAGCAGCTGCTTGTAGAACTCCTACACCCGTACCGCCAGCAGCATGATAAACAACATCGGCACCTTGACTTACCTGAGCCTTAACTAATTCACCGCCTTTAACAGGGTCATTCCATGCGGATGGCGTAGTTCCAGTCATATTATAAATAATTGTGGCATCTGCATTCACGGCTTTAACACCTTGCACGTAGCCACAACCAAATCTGCCTATAATAGGAATGTCCATTCCTCCAACAAATCCGACGACTCCTGATTTACTTTTCATTGCTGCCATCATTCCTACTAAATATGACCCAGTGTGTTCAGTAAATCCAATATTTAAAACGTTACTAGCATCAGGAACATATCCATCAATCACTGCAAAACTTGTGTTCGGATAATCTTTGGCAACTTCGCCAAGTACTGTTGAAAAAGCGAAACCAGCCATTACAATTGGATTGTTTCCAGCTTCCGCAAATCTACGAAGCGCCTGTTCGCGTTGTGCTTCTGAAGAAAGCTCTATTTCTCTATAGTCTCCACCAGTCTCAGCTTTCCATCTTTCAGCGCCGGTAAAAGCCATTTCGTTGAAGGATTTATCAAATTTTCCTCCAAGATCATATATAAGAGCTGGCTCTGCAAAGGCACTTGTTGCTCCAAGAGACATGATTGCTACAGCGCTCATCATTAGTGTTCGTATATTCATGGTTTAACCCCCAAGTTAAAATTTAAAGTTATTCTGCATTAACTGCTGAACTATTTCAGTTCAATAGTTTATATCCTACGGATGGATTATATAAGGTACTTATTATCGTCGATCGTCAATCTAATTTATCATATGGTAAAATTTAATTTGTGGCTCGCGGTCTTTTAAATCGTTTTAGAAATAATAATTATTATTTTTTGAGAGTAGGGCAGTATGAAAGCACCAACGCATCTTTTTTCTCCCCTCCAATTTCAGAAGAGTAATACCTTGGTCTTACAGCAATTTGTTTGAATAAATGTTTTTTGTAGAGTTTTATGGCTGCTATATTTATTTCTGAAACCTCTAAGATAAACTGGGAAGCACCTTTGAGTGAAGCTTCTGAAATAAAAGCTGCAATAAGGTCATACCCTAATCCTTTTAGTCTGTGATCTGGATCAACAGCTAATGTTAGTATTTCTGCTTCCGCCCCGGCAAGCCGACCTAACAAAAAAGAGTTCGGCCTAACTATGAGTAGCGACGTTTTTAATAGAACTTCAAACTCAAAAGTTGACCAGGGTCTAGGAAAAGTAAAACATTTTTTATGAAGTAATGAGAGTTCATGAGGTGTCATGTTAATATAGGTGTTTTACCTTCTTTGGCTTCAGATGCATCTGCAGCTTTAATATACAGAGGAGTCGGGCGTTGGGAGTGCAGGTGCCCTACCATTAGTTTTTTTTCTACTATACGGGTTAGGTTTAGTGCTATGTTGCTCAATTCTTTTTCAAAAGAATTTAACCCCAGTTTTTCTGCAATAAGCTTTGCTTGGTAGCCTATAACTATTGGTTCGTGATAATTAAAAAAATCAATACATATTTTATCAAGCGGCATCTGATAAGCGTCCCCAAGGGGGCTATCGTCTTTAAAGAGTTGAATATATGCTGTTCCCAAAGGTCCTGGGAGCGATAGGATTTGAACTTTTTCTAGAGAACTTTTTGGATTATCATGGTTCATTAATTGAAAATTTGAGACACCAATAACTGGAATTTTTAAGCTTAAAGCTAATCCGCGAGCTGCAGAAACAGAGATTCGAATTCCAGTAAAGTTTCCAGGCCCAGTACCTACGGCGATCCCGTCCAGGTCAGTCCAGGAAGTATAGGTACTTTTGAGAAGAGACTCTAAAATTGGAATTAAGTTTTCTGCTTGACCTTTTTGCATAGGTAAGAATGTTTCCTCTGCTAAAAATCCACCTTTAAGCAAAGCGGCCGCACAGTGGGCGGCCGATGTGTCAAAACCGAGTAGGTTCAACTTAGATTGCAACTGGCCTTACCTCTAGCACTTCGGGAATGTAGTGTCTGAGTAAGTTTTCAATACCCATTTTTAGAGTCAGTGTCGAGGATGGGCACCCAGCGCATGCACCTTGCATATGCAAATAGACCACACCAGAGTCAAATCCGTGGAATACGATGTCACCTCCATCTTGAGCTACTGCTGGCCGAACTCTGGTATCCAGAAGTTCCTTAATTTGGATAACTATATCCGAATTTTCACCTGAATGACTGGCGTGAGCAGACTCATTAGTCTCTCCAACTATCGCTGGTTGGCCAGATTGATAATGCTCCATTATGGCGCCCAGAATTGATGGCTTGATATGATCCCAGTCTGTGCCGTCATCTTTGGTTACTGTTATAAAGTCTGCACCTAAAAAGACCGCAGATACCGAATTAACTTCAAAAATACGGTTTGCAAGTGGAGATTTTGTTGATGTGTTTCTATTAGGAAAATCGGCTGTTCCAGTTCCTAAAACAGAACTCCCTGGAAGAAATTTCAACGTGGCAGGATTCGGGGTGGCTTCGGTTTGAATGAACATCTTTGGATTCCTAGACTAGGGATTTTTGACGATTAAGATCTTTAAAAGTCACTATGGGCATTATGGGTATCTAAGTCAACTATTTGGAATGATTCTAAGTTAGATAACAAGAAAAACGCTCTTTGACAGAATTTGTCCTGGTTTAACTTACCGCTTCTAAGCGTTCTTTAGTCATTTCTCCGGGTACTATTGTTATAGGAACTGGAAGGTTACCTGACATACGGGTTAAAGCCGACACTAAGGGACCAGGCCCTGCCGATTCGCTTCCTGCTCCAAGTACGAGGATTCCTACGTCTGGATCCTCAGTAACTTGGGAAATAATCTCTGGAATAGGTTCGCCTTCTCGAATAACTAATTCCGGATCAATTTGATGCTTGTCTCGCATCCATTTTGCAAAAACTTGGAAATGGGCATTAATGCGGTCTTTTGCTTCTTCGCGCATTAAATCCCCGACCCCTATCCAGTGATTAAATTCTTCGGGCTCTATAATAGCCAACACTTCAACACCACCACCAGTTTTTTGAGCGCGCATAGCTGCAAATCGCATCGCATTTAAGCATTCTGTACTTTCGTCTAATACTACTAGAAATTTGCGCATCCGTATTATCCTTTAAGTTATGATCGTACGACGGATATTGATGAGTTAATATATAAGACTTAAAAATCCATCTTCAAGAAGTTGGTTAGGCTATTTTGCAATTTGATATAAGCTTCACTACTTAACTAGTTCCGTTACTCATTGAATCATTCCAATAATTTCGTACGTCTTTTTTAAAATTGGTGATGCAATGGCTCTCGCTCGCTCCGCTCCACGTCCTAATATACGATCTATTTCGGTTGTTTCTTTCGTTAATCGCGACATCTCTTTCGAAATGGGTGATAATTTTGAAACTGCTAATTCAGATAAGGTTTTTTTGAACTCAGAAAAACTTGTTCCCCCAACCTCATTTAATACTCTCTCGACAGAAATATCAGACAATGAAGCGTAAATATTGACTAAATTAATGGCCTCAGGTCTTCCCTCTAATCCACTTAGTTCTGAAGGTAAGCCGGCGGAGTCGGTTCTCGCTTTCTGAATTTTTAAATTTATTTGTTCAGGTGAATCTGTAAGATTAATTCTGCTCATGTCCGAGGGATCAGATTTGGACATTTTTTTTAACCCATCTCTTAGTGACATAACACGGGTACCTGCTCCTTCAATTACCGGTTCGGTTATCGGAAAGAAGTTCACCTTATAATCGTGGTTAAATTTAGTTGCAATATCCCTGGTTAATTCTAAATGTTGCTTCTGGTCTTCCCCGACAGGAACATGGGTGGCGTGGTAAATTAAGATGTCAGCAGCCATTAGTGCTGGATAAGCGAAGAGCCCAACTGAAACAGCCTCCTTATTTTTTCCGGCTTTATCTTTAAATTGGGTCATTCTACTTAACCACCCCATTCGTGCAACGGTATTGAATATCCATGCAAGCTGTGTGTGTTCTGGGACCTGAGATTGGTTAAATAGAGTAGAGACTTCTGGATCTATTCCAGAGGCTATAAAGCCTGCGCACAATTCACGTGTATTATCTCTAAGTTCAGTCGGATTTTGCCATACTGTAATTGCGTGGAGATCCACCATGCAATAGATTGTTTCAAAAGGCTCCGCTTGCATGCTTACGAACCGTTTCATTGCTCCCAAGTAGTTTCCAAGTGTCAGGCCGCCTGAAGGTTGAATTCCTGAAAACACGCGGGGTTTGAATGCCGTATCGGTCATTTTTGTTCTCCGTAATGTGCAACTTTAGTATGCCGACTAACCATCAGCTGAAAGAAGGTCAACTGATTGGTGGGCTCTAAATTAACTTGTATATTCAACAATAGTTTTATTTCTGGCTCTTGAGTGATGATTTTAGCTCCCTTAAATTGAATGCGCCAAGTGATTGACCTATTATTGCATATGATAGTACACCGCCGGAAATTATTATGATCAAACTTAAGTATTTCAAATTTAACTGCTCAAGTGTCTCAGAAAGAAAGATATCTAGTAGGTAAATAACAACTCCCATTAAGAGAGATGCAATAATGATTAATGGAAGGGTGCGGTAGTTTTTTTTATCAAATTTTGTGGCGTCGCCATATTCACGAGCATAATATGTTAGTAAGATAGCCATAGACCACCCAGCTATTGTTGTTCCGATAGCTGGAGCTAAGTAACCAAAATAAGGTATAAAAGATAAGGCAATTATCACGTTAATAACCATTGATATTGCTGCAAAGTAAAAGGGTTTCTTAGTGTTCCCGTGAGAAAAGTAAACAGGTTGTAATACTTTTTGCAACACAAAGGCAGGAAGGCCTAAAGCGTAAACTAATACTGCAGCAGCTGTTCTGGTCGTGTCAAAGGAATCAAATAAGTCTCTTTCAAATAGTATCCCTACCAAAGTATTGGGAATAATAACTAATGCGATAGCGCTCGGGATCGTGAATACCATGGCAATTTCATAGGCTCGGTTGTAGGCATCTTGGGCACCTTTTTTGTCGTTGAGTTGGAGTTTTCTAGATAAATCGGGAAGAAGTACAACACCAATTGCTATACCTACTACCCCTAATGGAAGCTGATAAAGCCTATCGGCATAACTCAACCAAGCAATAGCACCGTCAAAGTAACTTGCGATCTGCCTTCCAACCAATAAATTGACCTGAACCACACCACCGGCAAGTGCGGCAGGAGCCGCAATGATAAGCAATTTTTTCAAATCTGGGTTGAAGTTGGGAATTCTTGGGACGAGCCGGAAGCCAGATAGCGAAGCTGCTTTCCAGACCAAAATTAATTGCGCCAGGCCGGCCAAAGGAATCGAGTAAGCCAGGGTCAAACCAATGTCCCAACCTAGTTTGGAGGCCATAATTATTGCGAATATGAGTATTATATTAAGAATTAAGGGTGCAGCGGCAGCTGCTGCAAACCTACCAGTGGAGTTCAAAACCCCGGACAGAAGTGCAGCCAGACTAATAAAGAAAATATAAGGAAATGCGATTCTAGCATACAGAACAGACACATCAAAACGGTCATCAGTGACAAAACCAGAAGCCATTAAGTAAACTAATAGTGGCATAAATGCCTGAGCGATTATGGTTACAATTATTAATATTAAGCCTAAGGCGTTAAAGGAGTTAATCGCAAAATCTCTTGCCTTATTCTTATCTATTAACTTCTTAGAGAATAATGGGATGAAGGCCATGCTGAAAGCGCCTTCAGCAAAAAATCTCCTAAACATATTAGGCAGCGAGAATGCTATTAAAAAGGCCTCGGCTATTGGACCCGCGCCCAAAAAGGCAGCAATTAAAATATCTCTCAAAAACCCTAAGACCCTAGAAGCTAATGTCCAACTTCCTACGGTTGATAAAGCCGAGATTAGTTTAATTTTTTTAATCATTGCTCCGCTCTCTTAAAGCTTAGAAATATTGCTTCTTTTAGTTTCTTTTCTATTGATGCTTGTTTTGTTTTAGAATGAAACTTCAGTCCAAACATGTCTTTGACGTAAAACGTGTCTACCACTTGCACTCCGTAGGTAGATATAACAGCCGAAGCTATATATATGTTTGCATTAGCGAGTGTTTTAGACAGATCATAAAGAAGCCCTCTGCGGTCTCGCGTATCCACCTCAATTATTGTATAAATGTCCGATCCATCATTGTTAAACGTTATAGCGGTGGGAACATTAAAGTCTCGTTCCCTTTTTTTGATTTTATCTCTAAGCTCTTCCCTGGGAACAATCTCTCCTTTCAGAGTTTTTTGGAGCATTAGTTTTAGTTTTGAGAGTTTTTCGATTTCGTAGGGGTGACCGTGGGAATCCTGAACCCAAAAAGTGTTCGTTCCATAACCATCTTTAGATGTATAAGCACGTGCGTCTACTACGTTGGCGCCGACTAAAGCTAAGGCTCCAGAAATCCTTGAGAATATTCCAGGATGGTCATGCATCGCGAAGCAGGCTCGTGTTGCATCTCTATCTTCATCTGGCGTTAACGAGATCTTTATTTCGTTTTCGATTAGGTCGATAAGCATATTGGCGAAATCAACATGAGCGGTCACATGAAGGCCTTGCCAATACGGAGGGTAGTGACGCTCTATTTCAACCTTTAGGGTTTTGCTATCCCATTTGGAGAGCACCTTTCGGAGTTTTTGTTTTGCAACAGCGCCTCTTTGCTCTCTATTTAGAGCCTCCATTCCATCCTCCAAAGCTCGACGAGTTTGTCTGTAAAGAGCACGAATTAGGGTAGCTTTCCAATTGTTCCAAATATTTTCGCCAACACCTCTAATATCACAAACTGTTAAGACGGTTAGGAGATCTAGACGTTTTACTGATTTGACAGCTTTTGCAAAATCACGAACAGTTCGTGGATCAGAGATGTCTCTTTTTTGGGCCATGTCAGCCATCAAAAGATGATTTCGGACAAGCCATTCAACGGCATTGCAGTCATCGGCATTCAATCCGAGCGTGGGCACAACTTCCCGCGCTATTTTTGCTCCTAAGATCGAGTGGTCTTCATCACGGCCTTTTCCTAGATCATGGAATAGTAGTGAAACATATAAAACCCTTCTATTTATCTCACCCTCTATTATATTTGATACTAGTGGAAGAGCTTCGGTCAACTGTCCTCTCTCTATTTGAGATAAATTTGAAATAACCTGAATGGTGTGCTCGTCGACCGTATAAGAGTGATACATATTGAACTGCATCATGGCGACTATCTTTTGGAAATATGGAATAAATGCACCTAATACCCCAAGCTCGTTCATTCGCCGCAATGCTCTCTCTGGATTCCCATGCTTGAGCAGCGTGTCCAAAAAAACTTTGGCAGCTTCTTTGTTTCCCCGTAATTTAACAAATAATCCTAGGCTAGTAGACACTAATCGCATGGTGTCTGGATGTATTAAATATCCTGTTCGAAGTGCTTCTTCAAATAGTATTAACAAATTCAGAGGTTTGGTTTCGAACACCTTACTATTGACCACATCGATCCTATTATGACGCAACATAAAATCTGGTTTGGGTTTTTTCCTTCGGGTATTTTTAAAAAAACCAATTATTGGAGACAGGGCTTTCGTATACTGAGCTTCAATGTCAGTTAGGATTATTCTAGTGAATTCTCCCACTCTTGTTGCGTGTTTGAAATATGCTTGCATAAAGTGCTCTACGGACCGACGCCCGTCATGATCGAGAAAACCCATTCTTTCCGCTACTTCAACTTGTAAATCAAAGGTCAGTTGCTCGGTCGCTCTTCCGGTAATTAAATGTACATGGCATCGAGTCGCCCACAAAAAATCTTCGGCAGCCTTGAAGTTGTTCAGTTCCGAAACTGTGAATACTTTTAATTCAACTAGAGCTTCAACTGATTTGACTTTTCTGACGTATTTTGCTATCCAGAATAGAGATTGTAAGTCACGAAGGCCTCATTTTCCTTCCTTAATATTTGGTTCTAAAGTGTATCGCTGTCCTCCATGCCGTTTTAAACGCTCAAATCTTTCTAACAATTTTGCACTTATGAACTCAGCTGCTGAGTTGTTAAAAAGTGAGCTCCAAAGTTTAGAGTCAAGTTCTTCTGCCAATGCGCGACTGCCGTATAAATATCTAAGTTCTAATAACGCGGTCCTTATGGTGAAGTCTTCTTTCGCTAAATTTAGACATTCTTTTATACTTCGTGTTGAGTAGCCAACTTTTAGCTTTAAATCCCATAGGATATATAGTGTCGTCTCAATCATTTTTATATCTTGGTCACTGGCTTTTGGGGAGGTTATAAACAAGAGGTCTACATCGGAATATGGAGCCATTTCTTCTCGCCCGTAACCACCGATGGCAAGAACAGCAAATGAAATAGGTTCATTCTTTTGCATTTGTGGGGTCGATATTTCTTTAGCTATAAACAGTGCGGCGTTTAAAATTTGATCCGTTAATTGACTATAAGCGGAGATAATAGCTCTCGAGTTGGTTCCAGTTTTTTTAAAATTTTGAGAAATGCGGTCGGCACCAAGCTGATATGCTTTTTTTAATTTTGCAGCAGCTCTATTCCTAATCTTTGTCGGACTTTCTTCGAGATTTGCTATTTTAAGGAGTATTTTGGTGTCAACTATAGTAGATAGAAACAACCTTAGCTGAGCATTTTCTTCAATGTCAAAAGCTTGTTTTGTAGTTTCCAAAATTTAAGGCCCAAACGATCTCGGTGCTGCGCCGATCACTTCAACCTTATTGTTATTAATAGTAGCTACAGATAAAGCACGTTGGTTGGTTCCATCTTTCTTTAAGCGAAATAACCCATTAACACCTAAAAACCCCGATGAATGGGTTAGACTTTTTGCTGACATATTCTTGTTCTTTTCGACCAGGGCACCAATTAAGGCGACAGCGTCATATGCTAGACTTGCAAGTTGGTGAGGGGAGGTATCGTGGATTGTTTTATAACGAATGTTGAATTGACTTGCTAAATATGGATCTGGCAGGGCGAACCAACCGCCCTGTAAACCAGGCAACGCCATTGTTCTCTTAGATACATCCCAGCGAGCTAGTCCTATATATTTAATAATTTTGGGATCAACCCCTTGTTCTGGGAGTAACTCCCCCAATAGCTGTAATGCTCCGGCACTATTAGATGTCAGCATTATTACATTTGCTTTT
>JAQBUS010000017.1 GCA_027623875.1 Pseudomonadota bacterium | reverse complement strand
GGGGAATATATGTTTGGGCAATGACATCTGGGCATGCGCTGGATGCGGCCTTGGGATATTTTGTTAATCCTTTATTTAGTATTTTTTTAGGTGCTGTATTACTTAAAGAGCATTTGAATCGGGCCCAGTTGATCGCTATTTTAATAGTCGTTTGCGCAGTAAGCTTTTTGAGTTGGGAAACTGGAAATTTACCTTGGATTCCGCTTGGAATAACCTTAAGTTGGGGAACATATGCATTTTTAAAAAAATCACTGCCTATCGGTCCAAGCCAAGGTTTTTTTTTGGAAGTGCTAGTGCTTTCACCGATTGCTTTTTATTATGTTATAACCTTAGAAAAGAAAGGTTTTGGACATTTTTATGATACGTCGTATGTAAATCCGTTACTCTTAATAGGTACAGGATTAGCCACTGCACTACCTATGATGCTCTATGTAAATGGAGCGAAGTTACTCCGCCTATCGACTATTGGGATTCTCCAATACTTAGTTCCTACTATGATATTTATTATCGCAATTTTTATATTTAAAGAAGACTTTGGCACCTCTAAGCTCATAGTGTTCTCTATGATATGGTTTGCTTTGATTATATATTCATTTGGAGTGAAGATATCTAGAGTGTAGAAAACCAACTACTACTTTAGTCTTATAAGAAATATAAAGACTAATATAATAGTTAAAACTGGAGGCTTAAATTGTGAGTAAAATGATTGATAGAAATTCTGGCGGAGTTTTTATTATCGCTATCACGCCTTTTAATGATGTTGGGGCTGTTGATAAGTTAAGCACTGATAGACTTGTCGATTACTATCTTGACTCCGGTGTTTCTGGAATAACGATACTAGGGATGATGGGTGAAGCTAATAAACTCAGTCTTGACGAGTCTAATCTGTTTGTTTCACAGGTTATAAAAAGAGTTAATGGAAAAATCCCTGTAGTAGTAGGGGTTTCTTCGCCAGGAATTAATACTTTACAAGCATTGACTAGACATTCGATGGATTCTGGTGCTGGGGGCGTTATGGTGGCGCCAGCCTCAGGCTTGAACACAGAGCAAAAGATTCTTTCCTATTTTGATATGGTCTGCTCTCACTTAGGGCCAGATGTGCCAATTTGTTATCAAGACTTTCCACAGACAACAAATGTACATATTTCTGTTCCGACTATTGTAAAACTGGCAACTGATTTTTCTCAAATTGTGATGTTTAAGCATGAGGATTGGCCGGGTTTAAATAAATTAACTGCACTTCGGCAAAGTAGTGAGGTTAAGGGTATTCCTAGGTTATCAATTTTGGTTGGTAATGCGGCTTTATTCTTACCTCAAGAGCTTCAAAGGGGAGCAGATGGAGCAATGACGGGTTTTGCTTACCCAGAAATGCTTGTTGCAGTTGAAGGCTTGCATCGGGAAGGAAAAATAGACGAGGCAGAAAATATTTTTGACGCTTTTCTACCACTTATTAGGTATGAACAACAAATTGGTATTGGGATGTCTCTTAGAAAAGAAATTCTATACAGAAAGAAGGTGATTGATAGCCCATTCGTACGCATGCCAAGAACCGTTTTGTCGGGTATTGATCAAACTGAACTAAGTCGTTTGATGAGTAGATTGGAAAGCCGTTTAGTTCAAACAGGGTTAGATATTATCTTAGAAAACTATGGTATCTAAAGTAAAATTAAGAGGGAATAATGCTGCATGATTTGGTGATATCTGGTGGTACGATAGTTACCGCAACAGAAACCTACAAGGCTGATGTGGGTATAAAAAATGGAACTATCCAAACTCTTGGCTATGATCTTTTAGGAAGTGAAAAGATTGATGCCAGTAATAAATTGGTCTTGCCTGGTGGTATAGAAGCCCACTGTCACATAGCTCAGGAGAGTGCCACTGGTGGAGTTACAAGTGATGATTATCGTAGTGGGAGTGTTAGTGCAGCCTATGGTGGTAATACCTGTTTTATTCCTTTTGCAGCCCAACACCGTGGTATGGGCCTTTTGGAGACGTTGGATTTATATGATAGTCGATCACTTAATTCCTCGGTTATAGATTTTAGCTATCATCTTATCATATCTGATCTCTCGGGTAATGTGATGGAAAGAGAGTTCCCGAAAGCTGTGGCTCGAGGCGTTACCTCCTTTAAGGTGTTCATGACCTATGACCTTTTAAAAATCACAGACGAACAATTCTTAGAAGTCCTCCATACAGCAAAAGAGTATGGAGCTCTAACTATGGTTCATGCTGAAAATAGTGGAATAATTAACTGGGTTTCAGAGAAATTAATTAAAGGGGGGCACACAGCCCCTCGATATCACGCTATTAGTCATCCAGCGTTGGCGGAGGTTGAAGCTATAAGTAGGGCTATAATGTTGTCAAAGTTCGTCGATGCACCCCTATTAATTGTGCATGTTTCGACACCTGCAGGAGCTAACTTAGTAAGGGATGCAAGAAATGAGGGGTTGAAAATTTTTGCTGAAACCTGTCCTCAGTATTTATTTTTAAATAGGAAAGATCTTGATAGGCCTGGTATGGAGGGTGCTAAGTTTATGTGCTCCCCTCCAGTGAGGGATAGTGAAACCCAAGAGGCTTTATGGAGACATTTACAGCTAGGAACCTTTGATGTGTTTTCATCTGATCATTCGCCCTATCGCTTTGATGAGACTGGAAAGCTTTCGAAGGGCGTCGACGCTACATTCCAACAAATAGCTAATGGCATGCCGGGTATTGCCACTCGTCTACCTTTGTTGTTTTCAGAGGGAGTTAACAAGGGAAGAATTACACTTCAGCAGTTTGTAAGGCTTAGCTCAACCAACGCTGCTCGAACCTATGGTATGTTACCTCAAAAGGGCTCTATTTCAGTTGGTGCAGATGCTGATATTGCCATATGGGACCCAAACTTAAAGCGTGTCGTTACAGCCCAGAACCAGCATGATGCAATGGATTATACACCCTATGAGGGCTTAGAGCTGACTGGATGGCCAACAAGCGTAATAACAAGAGGAAAGCCCGTTATTATGGATGGTCAGTTAGTAGGAGATCATTCTCACGGAAAGTTTATAGCTAGAGGCAAGATCGATTTAACAGGGATCCCAGGACATCAAGCTTTAGAATTAGATATTGAAAAAAACTTTGGAGCAAACTTAACAAGCTGAGGAAAGAAATTATGCAGGGCCCAATTATTGTTATTAACCCGAACTCAAATGATGCGGTTACTCAAGGTCTTAATGATGCCCTTGTTGCCTATCAACTGGAGGGTGGACCAAATATAGAATGCGTAACTAATCTTAAGGGTCCGTTTGGAATAGAAAACCAAATAGATTCTGACTCGGTAATTCCTCAGATCCTGAATGTAATTACCCAACGCAATGACGCTAGTTCTTTTGTAATTGCGTGTTACTCAGATCCTGGAATTGATGCTTGTAGATCAATTTCTCACGTACCTGTTTATGGAATTTTGGAATCAGGTGTTCTAATGGCATTATCAAGGGGTGATCAGTTTGGGGTTTTGGCCATTGGTATTTCATCAGTAAAGCGACATACAAAATATATGAGAAAAATGGGGGTACTAGAGAGATGTATCGGAGAAAGACCTTTAAATTTAACTGTAGAAGAAACAGTTTCTGGAACACAAACGTTTGATAAGCTTTTGTTTACTGGAGGCCAATTAGTCGATGATGGTGCCGATGTTGTGATTCTAGGGTGTGCTGGCCTAGCCAAACACCGTCTTGCATTAGAGAAAAGTCTGAACGTTCCGGTGATCGATCCAACGCAGGCAGCTGTCGGGATGGCACTAGGGAATTTCCTTGCATCTAGCAGCCGGTCATAGTGTTAATATGCGTATGTTTATTAAAATAACTAATTAATTTAAGCTTATGAGAGGAGGTCTTTCAGATGGAATTATGGGAACTTACAGCAACAGAGATTGTTGAAAATATTAAAAATGGAAAAGCTTCAGCTCGCATGGTCGTAGAGAGTGCAATCGCTCGGCTGGAAAAAGTTAACCCGTCAATAAATGCTGTCGTAGATAGTTTTCATGAGGAGGCATTAAGTCGGGCTGATACTTTAGATGTAAAGCGTAAAAGTGGAGAAGAGTTAGGGCCTTTGAGTGGTGTTCCCATAACTATTAAAGTAAATATTGATCAGCGTGGAAAAGCTACGACAAATGGATTGAGGATCCAAAAAGACCTAATTGCAGAACAAGATAACCCAGTTATTACTAATCTTGAAAAAGCAGGTGCTATTATTATTGGTCGCACCAACACACCGGCATTTTCTTTACGTTGGTTTACAAAAAATTCTCTTCATGGGCATACTTTAAACCCTGTTAACTCTAGTTTAACTCCAGGAGGTTCCTCAGGTGGAGCCGCTGCTGCTGTTGCTTCTGGTATTGGTGCTATTGCCCATGGGACTGATATTGCTGGCTCAATTAGGTATCCAGCTTATGCCTGTGGTATACACGGGTTGCGTCCATCTTTAGGAAGAGTTCCAGCTCACAATTTTTCTGGTCCAGATAGATATATAGGTGGTCAGTTAATGGCTGTGTCTGGACCATTAGCTAGATCTATAGCAGACTTAAGATTGGCATTAAGTGCTATGATGCAACCTAGTTTCAGCGACCCTTGGTTTATGCCTGTCCCTCTAATTAGCAAAGTGACGCTAAAGAGAGCTGCTTTATGTATCTCACCGGATGGGATGATAGTGGCCCCTGAGGTTAAAGCTGCTCTGATTGAGGCTGGTAAATTATTAGAGGCAGATGGTTGGATCGTTGAAGAGGTGAAGACGCCACCCTTGAGGGAGGCTATGGAAAAACAGTTGACACTTTGGATGGCTGAGATGGCTCAAGGAGCTAGTGATGCTGTGCTCTTGGAGAATGACCCAGACGCTAACATTGTTTATGAACGACTAAGGAATATTTGTCCCCCTGCGGACCTAGCTGGGGTAATGAAAGTGCTCCAGTCACGCTCAACATTAGTGAGGGCTTGGCGAGTCTTTTTAAATAAGTACCCTATCATGTTATGCCCTGTGTCTGGCCAGTTACCCTTTGAGGATCAAAAAGATGTTGGATCTCAAAGTGATTTTGATGATATGATTGAGGCACAGTTAACTCAAGTAGGATTGCCATTTATGGGGTTACCAGGTCTTTGTGTTTCCACTGGAATGGTAGAGGGGAAACCCGTGGGTGTTCAACTAGTTTCGGACCAATATCGAGAGGATTTACTCTTAATTGCTGGGGATGTTATCGGAAAAAATATTCTTCCAGTCTTTAACGCTTAGAATTCCTAATCTGTGAATTCTAAAATTTTTAATGATTAGATAAAGTTGATTTTTCTAAATAGGCCTCTAGATCTGTCCACTCGGACTGACTACTAAAGCGCTTTCTTACATATCTTGCTAAATCAACTAATTTATCCTTGGGAACTGCTATACCCATACTCTCCATTGCTTGCCTGCCAGAATTGTATGGGGGTTTGATTCCATTTATAACTATATGAAAGAAGTTTTCTGGAGTTGGGGCACTTATAACAGAGCTAAGCCCTAGAGATACTGGTTGTTTTTTTGAAATTCGTTCTTTGTGGCATTTAACACAGTTCTGTACGAATGTTTGTTCACCATTCAATAACCCGTCATCTAAGGTAAGGGTTGAAGAACCTATAGTCTCGGTTTTTACCCAATCATACGCCGAGACTTTTTCTACAACTCGATCTATTTCCTCTTGTTTAACTTCTGGTGTCAACGTTCCTAAATATTCTGCTATTGCATAGATGTCGTCTTCATCTGCATCAGATAAATGTTCAATTACTGGGGTCATAGGCCCAGCAGCTATTCCATGTGCTTCGCTCCACCCATCAAATAAGTAATCTAAATAGTTATCTATAGACCAAGGCGCTGCGCTCGTAGAGTGCACGCCTAAGGCAGGCGCATACCATCCCTCGGGCTGGCCGCCCTGGAAGAAAGTTTTTTCACTAATGGCCCCAAAAACATTTCTCGGACTATGACACGCCGAGCAATGTGCTAGCCCCTTAACCAAATATGCGCCTCTATTTTGTTCATCATTAAGTTCAGGGTTGGGTTGAAAAGGTTTCTTATTTAGAAAAAGAAGCTTCCATCCTGCTAGCAATGGCCGAAAACTAAATGGAAAATTAAGCTCATTAGGTTGGTTTACCTGTTCCACGGGCTCTAATGACATAATATAATTATAAATATCTCGAATGTCCTCTTCTGAAACTTTTGTAAAATGATCGTACGGAAAAGCAGGATAAAGATGATTGCCCTCTCTATCTAGGCCTTCTTGCATCGCCCGCTGGAATGCTTGCTCTGACCAGTTTCCTATTCCTGTGTTTAAATCTGGAGTTATATTTGTAGAGTAAAGAACTCCAAATGGTGTGGGCAGGGAGAGGCCACCAGCATATGATTCTCCACCAGCTTTTGTGTGGCAAACAGCACAATCGCCAACTGCAGCCAGTTGTCGGCCGTTTTCTACACTTTCAGAATCTAGAGTTGTGGAATCCACTTTGCTGATGGGTTCTAAAGCAGGTATATTAACGGCCCAAAAGTAAGCGCCCCCTAATGCTAGAATGCCAACAGACAGCATCATTAATATTATTTTTTTTAAGTTCACGATATACAACTCACATTCTTTTTTAAAAGATTATTCTATATTTTATTTATATATTATCTTAAAAAGTCAACTTTCTTAGTTATATTATTTTGTGAACTTTGTAATTATTAATTTTATTATTCGGCAACTTCGAGATAGCTTTCTAGCGGTGGGCAAGTACATACTAGATTTCGGTCGCCAAATACATTGTCAATTCTACCCACAGGCGGCCAGTATTTATCTCGATGCGTGCCTCCATCAGGTAAACAACCCTGATTGCGTGAATAAGGACGTGCCCACTCTTCGACCAAGTCATTTACCGTATGGGGCGCATTTTTTAAGGGATTATTGAACTTATCCATTTTCCCAGTGGCTATTGCCTCTATTTCTGCCCTAATTGCTAACATTGCATTACAAAAACGATCTAACTCTGCTTTGCTTTCGGACTCAGTCGGTTCAACCATGAGAGTTCCAGGGACCGGCCAACTCATTGTTGGGGCATGAAAACCAAAATCTATAAGTCTCTTTGCTATATCATCTACACTAATATCAGCCATTTCGCTAAAAGGCCGCGTATCAAGTATACATTCGTGAGCAACCCGACCTTTTTTTCCAGTGAATAGTGTTTTGTAGGAACCCTCTAGTCTTTTTGCTATATAGTTTGCATTTAGAATAGCTACCCTTGTAGCTTGTGTTAACCCATCTCCACCCATCATCAAGCAATAGGCCCAGCTAATCGGAAGAATAGATGCTGATCCATAAAAAGTTGAACTTACTGGTCCCTCACCACTCGATGATGAGAAATTACCAGGAAGGAATGGTGCCAGATGAGATTTTACACCAATAGGTCCCATCCCAGGTCCTCCACCTCCGTGGGGAATGCAGAAAGTTTTATGGAGATTGAGATGGCTTACGTCTGACCCAATTTCTCCAGGCTGAGCTAAGCCAACCATTGCATTAAGATTTGCTCCATCTAAATAAACCTGTCCACCAAATGCGTGGGTTATATTACATATTTCTCGTATGTTTTCCTCAAATACACCATGAGTTGAGGGATAAGTAATCATAGCTGCGGCCAGCTTATCGCCAGCAATACGGGCTTTTTCTTTGAAGTCAGATACATCGATATCACCATCCAAAGAAGAGTTTACTACAACAACAGTCATTCCAGCCATTTGCGCGCTTGCTGGATTAGTACCATGTGCACTGACTGGAATTAGGCATATATTCCTATCTTTTTCTCCTCTTGAGTTATGATAGGCTGCGATAGCTAATAGGCCTGCATATTCGCCCTGAGCCCCGGAATTTGGTTGTAATGATATACTGTCATACCCTGTAATAGCACATAACTTGGTGGATAAATCTTCTAGAAGCTGTTTATACCCTTCTGTTTGGTCGTTTGGAGCAAAAGGGTGGATGTTAGAAAATTCGGGCCAACTTACAGGTATCATTTCTGCTGCGGAATTTAATTTCATTGTGCATGATCCTAAAGGAATCATTGTTCTATCTAGCGCCAAATCTCTATCAGCTAACTTTCGCATATAGCGCATCATTTCAGTTTCAGAGTTATTCATATTGAAAATAGAGTGAGATAAGTAATCCGTATTTCTAACTAAAATCTCAGGAATTCTGCTTTTGCCCTCGTTAAGTTTGCTGCTGTCTGGATTTAATTTAAATACTTGCAATACGCTTTTTAAGTTGGTGAGATTAAACGTTTCGTCGAACGTTAATCCTAGTTTGGTGTCTCCGATTTTCCTGAAGTTTATTCCCACGGCAGTTGCTTTATCTAAGATTTCTTTTTGCTGGAGGCCTACTTCAACAGTAAATGTATCAAAGAAAGATTTAGGTTCAATTTTAAATCCACCAATTTCTAATTCATCAGCTACTTGGGTTGCAAAAAAATTAATTTTTTCAGAAATTGCCTTCAGACCTTTAGGTCCATGGCATATGGCATAAAAAGAAGCCATCACGGCAAGCAACGCTTGTGCCGTGCATACGTTAGAGGTGGCCTTCTCTCGTCTAATATGTTGTTCACGAGTTTGTAGGGATAGCCGATACGCTTTATTGCCATTACTGTCTACTGAGACACCAATAAGTCTCCCAGGCATCGATCTTTTATAACTCTCTTTACATGCCATATAGGCTGCGGAAGGTCCCCCGTACCCCATTGGGACCCCAAATCTTTGAGTTGATCCAACGGCTATATCTGCCTTCATACTCCCGGGGTCTTTAAGTAAAGTTAATGCTAGTGGGTCTGCAATTAGAATAGCTAGCGCATTAAATTTATGTAAATCTTCTATCTGCTGTGTATAATCACAAAGGTGGCCAAAGGTACCTGGGTATTGAAAAATAGCTCCAAAATATTTGGAGGCATCTAAAGTTTTTGAATCTCCAATAACAGTTTTAATTCCTAGTGGAGCTGCCCTGGTTTTAAGTACAGCAATATTTTGGGGGTGGCAGTTTTGATCGATAAAAAAAGTTTGAGACTTAGAC
The DNA here is from genome assembly GCA_027623875.1 of Pseudomonadota bacterium. GTDB lineage: Bacteria > Pseudomonadota > Alphaproteobacteria > Rhodobacterales > Rhodobacteraceae. Next base: position 2,272 of record JAQBUS010000017.1, on the reverse strand, counting down.
TTTGTAAGTCGCCCTGCCATTGTCATCGCTTCGGCTGCAGCTGTTGCCTCGTCTAATAGTGAGGCGTTAGCAATCTCCAATCCGGTTAAGTCACAAATCATAGTTTGGTAGTTTAGCAATGCTTCCAAACGACCTTGGCTTATTTCTGGTTGGTATGGCGTATAGGCTGTATACCATCCTGGATTTTCAAAGATGTTTCTTTGAATTACAGGTGGAGTAATAGTTCCATGAAATCCCTGGCCAATCATAGAGGTTAATATTTTATTCTTTTTTGCAACATTTCGCATTAAGGCAAGAAGTTCATATTCTGATATCGCGGCCCCTAAATTTAGGGGTTCTTTCTGGCGAATGTTGTCAGGAATTGTTTGCTCAATTAAATCGGTTAGGTTTTTCACCCCGATAAGCTTACACATCTGCTCGATTTCTTCCGAGGACGGGCCGATGTGACGTTTGTTAGCAAAATTATCGTCTTGGTTTTCTTGATGGGTAAAGGCCATTTTGTCTTTTCCTACGCAATAAATTTCATATATTCTGCCTCTGACATAAAGTCATCTAGCTGTGATAGATCATTGGCCTCCATTTTGAACATCCAACCATTTCCAGTAGGGTCATCATTAATCATGCTGGGCTCGTCAACAAGTGCTTCGTTCACTTCAACGATTTTTCCGTCGATCGGAGCTAAGATGTCAGAAGCGGCTTTTACACTTTCAATAACTACAACCTCTCCATCTTTTGCTACGGTGGTACCAACTGAAGGTAGTTCAACAAAAACAATATCCCCAAGTTCTGTTGATGCGTGATCAGTTATTCCCACAACCACAAAGTTACCCTCAAGTCTTAGCCATTCATGCTCTTCGGTATATTTCATTATAATCACTCCCTATCTACTTTTTATAATTTGTACTTTTAAATGGAATTTTATCTATTATTGCAGGTTGCAGTTTACCTCGAACTTCACCAAAAATTTCCGTACCAGTTTGAGAAAATTTTGTGAGAACATAACCCATTGATATGGGACGCTCTAGTGTCGGTGAGAACCCTCCTGAAGACACTATACCAATCTGCTCTTGTTTGTTTGCGCTCGAAAAGAGTATAGTCCCCTCTCGCATTGGAGCCCGACCAGTTGGCAAAATTCCGACTCTTCTACGCTTTGGGCCGTGTTCCAGTTCATGTAAAATACGCTTTGATCCCGGAAAGCCGCCTTCACGGATTCCACCCACTCTACGTGCCTTATGAATACACCAAGATAGCGAAGCTTCAATTGGGCTGGTTTGCGTGTCGATATCGTGACCATAAAGACAGAGCCCTGCCTCAAGCCTAAGGGAGTCTCGGGCTCCAAGCCCGATTAATTCCACAGACAAGTCATCTAACAGGAGGCTTGTTACAAATTGCACAGATTCATTTGGGATTGAAATCTCAAACCCGTCTTCTCCAGTATAACCGGATCTTGAAACCCAACATTCAATACCTGCAAGATAAAGCACTTCACAGTCCATGAATTGCATTTTGATTGAATCACCTACTAACTTCCTAATAACAGATTCTGATTTAGGGCCTTGCAAGGCAATTAAAGATCGATTGTTAATATTTTCTACATAACAAGACTCTTCAAGATTTGATTTTAAGTGATTAAGATCATTTCCTTTACAAGAAGCATTAACTATTAATAGAAAATATTGCCCGTAATTAGCTACCATTAGATCGTCAATTATACCACCGGAGCTGTTCGTAAGCATAGTATAACGCTGCTTTCCTTTTAAAAGCGAAAGGAGACATATTGGCGCTAGTTTTTCTAATGCTAAGGCCGCTTCGGACATCTGGCCAGATTTTGGTCGTACAATAATTTGACCCATATGACTGACATCAAAAATTCCTACAGAATTTCTAGTCTGCAAGTGTTCGTTCATAACTCCTAAGGGATATTGTACAGGCATTTCGTACCCTGCAAAAGGAACCATTTTTGCATTTGCCTTCATATGAAGGTCGTGTAGAGCTGTTTTATTCAATTTGTGGCCGCCCCAAAATTATACCGGTCATATAAATATAAATATGATCGACGACAGTTTAAAATACCTGTCTGTGATGCCCCATCTGTCTTTTTGCCTGAGATCGTTATCCCTTCGGCGGATGCTTTTGGCACCTCTCTCCAGATTACATCATAGTACGTAGGTCCTTTTGCCTGAGAGTTTCCGGGGCGGTTGCTCCTTCGGCACTGTGTTTAAACAGATTCTCCCTATGTACGCATTTATCCTATTGTACTTTTTTTTCGAGG
>JAQBUS010000016.1 GCA_027623875.1 Pseudomonadota bacterium | reverse complement strand
AAAAAGGTGTCGAGAGTGCTCTAGAAATTATTCACAAAGAACTAGAAACTACTATGGCTCTATGTGGAGAAAAAAGTGTTTTAAACCTAACTAAAAATAACTTGCTAATTCCAAAAGACTTTTTTAACAACTATATTTAATTTTTAAATATCCCAAATTTAATTCAAGGATCAAAATATGCTTAAAATTTTAGTCATTATTTTAGGGGTGATATACCCTTCTTTGGGGTCATCTCATTCCCCCCTTTTCAATAATGATAAATATGAAATGACTAAAAATGACCCTTACTTAATTAAAAAACCAGAGCACTCTAAAGCCATTTTTTCTGAATTAAAAGGAACAGATCATTACTATAAAATTGAAAGTAAAATTTCTTTTAAATTCTACGTAGGTATCACAGCACCAAAACTCGACACTTGTGACAGACTTGAATATTTCTCATTCGAAATTTTGGATTCAAAACTTAAAAAAATAGATAACCGGGACGGAAAAAGTTTTGAATGGTGGGCTTGGTATGAAGAATATGGAAAAAAGTGGTACTGGGTTGGACCAGAATTAGGTGAAAAATTTGCGGCAGACCGATCTTACACGGCTGGGACTTATTACATAAGAGTATTTAACGAACAAAATACTGGAAAGTATGTTCTTGCTGTTGGAGATATCGAGAAATTTCCTCTTACTTCTATACCCAGAGTGATTCTTACCGTGAAAAAAGTTAATAAAATTTTCTGGTCCGAAAGTAATTGCAAATAAAAAACACTAATTAAGTTAAGGAAAGTTAAATTTTAAACGCTTTTACCTCTAAACCACCAATACGGCCCAGAGCTTTGTTTAATTAGTGATCAAATAAAAAAAAACCTTTTCAATCTGCGTGTTTAACCTTATATGCAGGCTTTCACGCGGCACTACACCCTTGGAGGAGACCGCATAATTATTGGAGAAAAAAATGGCCGATGAGATCCCAGAACTTATCGCCGAGGTACGAACGAGGACAGGCAAGGGGGCCGCTCGCTCAGCACGCCGTGAAGGCTTAGTACCCGGTGTTGTTTATGGTGGAAACACAGATCCACTAGCAATAAACATACCCTACAACTCACTATTAAAAAGATTAAAAAATGGTCGTTTTCTATCGACACTATTTACCCTAAAAGTTGAAGGGCAAGAAGACGTACGAGTTATTTGTCGGAATGTTCAACGAAACGTAGTAAAGGATCTACCAACGCACGTAGATTTTATGCGCCTAAGTCGAACGGCTCGAGTAAATCTCTTTATCAATGTAAATTTTGTTGGGGAAGAGCTGTGTCCAGGACTTAAACGTGGCGGATCACTAACCGTTGTTCGTCCAGAAATCGAATTACGCGTGACTGCAGGTGAAATTCCATCAAACATAGACGTTGACATCTCGACTCTTAATGTTGGAGAAATTGTTACAATTTCTTCAGTAAACCTGCCAGCGGGAACAAAGGCAGTCATAGATAGAGATTTTGTTATTGCTACAATTCAGGCGCCATCAAGCTTAAAGTCGGCGGGTCAAGATGATGATGATGATATAGAAAGCGAGAGCGATTCTGAGTCAACAGAAGAGACTACTGAATAGTTCTGAGAATTATCAAACGCGGTTTTAATTCCCGCGTTTGATAAAACAATAACTATACAATTTCCTTTGAAAAAATTACTTCATTCTCTATCTTTTAAAGGTGTGTGTTTTAAAGTATCTTTACTCCATGAAACTTTTTGTTGGACTTGGTAACCCTGGTGATGATCACAAGAATAATCGCCACAATGTAGGCTTTATGGCTACCTCAAAAATATCTTCAATACACAACTTTGGTCCTTGGAGAAAAAAATTCTCTAGCCTCCTTTCCGAGGGAGTAATTGGCGTCGATAAGGTAATCATATTAAAACCGCTAACCTTTATGAATTTAAGTGGACAGGCAGTTGGGGAAGCGGTTCGTTTTTATAAAGTTCTCTCAAATGACGTCACAGTGTTTCACGATGAAATAGATCTACCTTCAACAAAAATAAAAATAAAAACCGGGGGAGGTCATGCCGGCCACAATGGGTTACGATCAATCCATCAGCATATAGGATCTGATTATAATAGAGTCAGAATAGGCGTAGGCCATCCGGGAAATAAAAATAAGGTGGCTAATTATGTATTAGGGAATTTTTCTAAATTAGAGCTTAATCACCTCGAAGAAGTCTTCAACATGTTAGCAAAAAATTCTACATATATTGCTTCGGGGAATTTAGCAGAATTAAGGAGTTTAATGGGCTCAAACCAACTTGATAAAAGTAAGTTAAATATCACTAACAAACCCAAAAATATAAAAAAACCAGTAGAGGCTGAACTAAGTGATAATCGAAGTAAACTACAAAAACTCATTGATAAGTTTATTTAGTTAATTAGTAAAATTTGAATTTTTTAATAAGCAGATAAAGATAAGGAATTAAGAAATGGAAAAACTCCCTTCGATAAATGTACTCGGTGAAGAATTAACCACCTGTTCAAGCTTACCGTTGACTGGGTTCTTTAGAAACGGTTGTTGTGATACTGGAACATCTGATGTTGGCAAACACACTGTTTGTGTGGTTATGACTCCAGAGTTTCTTGCTATGTCAAAATATTTAGGAAACGACTTATCAACACCCCGTCCAGAATTTAACTTTTCCGGTCTTAAGGCAGGGGATCAATGGTGCCTTTGTGCCGACAGGTTTTTACAAGCGCACAACGAGAGTGCAGCGCCAAAAGTCAACTTATCTGCCACCCATAAAGAAACCCTCAGTACTGTTCCTTTAGAAGTCTTAAAGCTGTACGAAATCTAAAATAAATTACGAAATAATTTCCATATCAAAGTCTAGAGCCGCTGCAACAGTAAAAATATCTTTGTCACCTCTACCACACATATTCATGCAAACTATATGCTCTTTGGGTAAGTCAGAAGAAATTTTTGCTACATGTGCTAATGCATGGCTAGGTTCAAGAGCAGGAATTATTCCTTCAAATTCACAACATATTTGAAATGCTGCCAAAGCCTCACTATCGGTTATTGAGACATATTTTGCACGCCCCTTTTCATATAGCCAAGAATGTTCTGGGCCAATCCCGGGGTAATCAAGCCCAGCAGAAATTGAAAAACCCTCCAAAATCTGTCCGTCATCATCCTGAAGTAGGTATGTCCGATTTCCATGTAAAACACCTGGCCTGCCTCCTGTTAAGGAAGCGCAGTGTTCCATTTTTGAATTCACACCCTTACCACCAGCTTCTACTCCAATCAAATTCACATTTAAATCATCCAGAAATGGAAAGAACAACCCCATAGCATTTGATCCGCCACCAATTGCAGCAACTAAAGTATCGGGTAACCTGCCCTCTTGCTCCAACATTTGTTCCTTAGTTTCTTTTCCAATGATCGACTGAAAATCTCGTACCATTGCAGGATAAGGATGAGGACCCGCTACTGTTCCAATACAATAAAATGTATCATTTACGTTAGTTACCCAATCCCTTAAAGCATCGTTCATTGCATCTTTTAGTGTTCCCCGGCCTGACGTAACAGGCACCACCTCGGCCCCCAATAATCTCATGCGAAATACATTAGGGGACTGCCGCTTTACATCGTGGGCACCCATATACACAACACACTTTAATCCAAATTTTGCGCAAACTGTTGCGGTGGCAACTCCATGTTGCCCTGCACCAGTTTCGGCAATAATTCTTTTTTTACCCATGCGGCGAGCCAGTAAAATTTGCCCCAGAACATTATTGATTTTATGTGCACCTGTATGATTTAATTCATCGCGCTTCATATAAATTTTTGCACCACCAAAGTGCTCTGTTAGCCTCTCACAAAAGTAAAGAGGTGATGGGCGACCGACATAGTGCTTCCAAAGCTTGTCCATTTCTGCAGAGAAGTCAGGGTCAACTTTAGCTTTCTCGTACTCAGCTTCCAGGCCCAAGATAAGGGGCATTAACGTCTCTGATACAAACCTACCTCCAAAATCGCCAAATCTTCCCTTTTCATCTGGACCAGTCATAAAACTATTGAGTAGATCTTCAGCCATTTCTTTACTTTCTAGCAGCATTTACAAATTGTTTAATTAATTCCCTATCCTTTACTCCGGGATTGGCCTCTACACCAGTGGATATATCAACTTGATTGGCTCCACTTATCTTTATTGCCTCACCGATATTGGAACTATTTAACCCTCCAGCAAGCATCCAGGGAATTTTCCAATTAAACTCAGAAATTAACCGCCAATCAAAAGTAACACCGTTACCTCCAGGGATAAGGGAAGAAGTTGGCCTCTTAGCGTCGATCAATAATTGATCTGCATAGCCGTAATATTCGTCAATTAATGCTAAATCAGTTTTCTGAGAGATACTAATTGACTTTATTATTGGCAGCCCGAAGTTTTCTCTAATATTTCGAACTCGCTCGGGGGTTTCAGAGCCGTGCAATTGAATTGTATCTAACTGAACCTCGGTTAAAAGTTCATCAAGTTCTCTATCTAAAGGGTCTACGGTTAAACCTACTTTAACTATCCCTTTTGGAACAAGGGAGGATATCTGTTTAGCAGAAGCAAAACTCAAATGCCTCTTTGAGTTTTGATGAAAAACAAGTCCAACATAATTAACATCAAACATCGCGCAAATAGAAACATCAGAGGGCTTAGTGAGACCACATACTTTAATTTTAATACCCATCTTAGATCCTCAGTATTACCATCAGTTATCATCAAGCAATTCTAAAAGTTCATCTTCACTCTTCCCATTAGGACTTCTAGTGACAACCGTATTACGTTCGGTTTTTTTCTTGTTAGCACTTTTTCTTCGCAATCTTTGACTCTTAAGATTTCTAAACCACTCTAAGGTAAACCCAAGAATCAGACCTATCAAAAGTCCCGCTGACAAAACTATAAATATTGGAACATCAACACTTAGCGTTGTTTTTGTGTTGATTTGGAATTCTTGAGGTAAAAAACTTAAAGTAACTATTTCTTGGTTAGCAAAACAAAAAATAAAGTAAGTAAGACCAACTATTATTAGCACTAAGTAACGAATATAAGTCATTTGTTACTGGCTTTTACCATTCAATTTATCTCTTAATAATTTCCCAGTCTTAAAAAATGGAACATATTTATCCATGACTTGAACTGACTCTCCAGTTCTTGGATTTCTTCCGGCTCGAGCTTCCCGTTTTTTTACAGAAAACGCACCAAAACCTCTTAACTCCACCCGATCACCTTTTGACATAGCTTTCACTATCTCTTCCAATACTGTGTTAACAATTCTTTCAGCGTCTTGTTGATTTAAGTCTGGATTTTTGTCGGCAATTTTTTGAACTAATTCTGAGCGTATCATTTTTTATCCTATTAAAAACTTAAACAGTAATGCAGCATTTCTATCTAAGTATAAGCCTAGATTCTACTTTTGGAAAAGGGGGTAATATTAAAAGATTTGATATCACATATCAAATATAGGTTTTTAAAGGCAAAAAACAAAAAATATCACTTAATGTCGAAATTTTTTAAAATTTTTCATTTTTAAAATTTTTATATTTGTACAAAGAGTTAATAACGATTCGAGATAAAAAAGGCCCGATAAATCGGACCTTTTAAAAGTTTATAATAGGTTAACCTAATTACTCCTCTTCATTTTTGAGTGCCTCACCCAAAATATCACCAAGGGAAGCACCGGAATCAGAAGAGCCATACCGCTGGACCGCTTCCTTTTCTTCGGCTATCTCACGGGCTTTAATTGACATGCCAAGCTTACGGGTCTTAGCGTCAATGTTTGTAACCCTGACGTCTACTTTATCTCCAACCCCAAAACGTTCAGGTCTCTGTTCCGCCCTGTCCCGAGAAAGATCTGTTCTGCGTATGAAAGATTTTGTACCTTCATATTCGACTTCAATGCCGCCTTCTTCAATCGAGGTAACAGAAACTGTTATTACTGAACCACGCTTCACACCCTCTGTTGCCCCTTTAAATGGATCAGCTCCAAGTCCTTTAATAGAAAGAGATATTCTCTCTTTCTCTACATCTACCTCGGAGACAACTGCCTTAACTACATCACCTTTACGGAATTCGCCCAAAGCATCTTCTCCACGACCTTCCCACGCAATATCCGAAAGATGAACCATACCATCTATGTCGTTATCCAAGCCAACGAACAATCCAAATTCAGTAATATTCTTGACTTCACCTTCTATCTCGGTTCCTGCAGGGAAACTCTCTGCAAATACTTCCCATGGGTTACGGATAGTTTGTTTTATACCAAGGCTTACTCGGCGTTTAATTCCATCAATTTCGAGTACCATTACTTCAACTTCTTGAGACGTCGAAATAATTTTTCCAGGATGAACATTCTTTTTTGTCCAACTCATCTCGGAGACATGAACAAGACCTTCAACGCCAGCCTCTAGTTCAACGAATGCACCATAATCTGTGATATTTGTAACTTTACCCTGATGTACTGACCCAAGAGAATATTTCGTTTCCACTATATTCCATGGATCTTCTTGAAGTTGTTTCATACCAAGGCTAATACGATGAGTTTCCTTATTTATCTTGATAACCTGAACTTTGATGGTTTCTCCAACTGACAAAAGCTCTCTCGGATCACTAACTCTCTTCCAAGCCATGTCAGTGACGTGAAGCAATCCGTCTACACCACCCAAATCTATGAATGCCCCATACTCAGTTATATTTTTCACGACGCCTTCAACTGTATCGCCTTCAGCCAAGTTTCCGACTACCTCAGCGCGCTGTTCCGCTCTCGATTCCTCCAAAATAGCTCTTCGTGAAACAACTATATTACCTCTTCGGCGATCCATTTTTAGAATCACGAAAGGTTGCTTCAAGTTCATTAAAGCTGTTGGATCTCTCACAGGCCTCACATCAAACTGAGAACCAGGAAGGAAAGCTACTGCTCCACCTAAGTCAACAGTAAACCCTCCCTTTACTCGACCAAATATCGCCCCGTCGACTCTAAGTTCATCCGTATGAGCTTTCTCTAGCCGATCCCAAGCTTCTTCCCTTCTTGCTTTTTCTCTACTTATAGATGCCTCACCTCGAGAATTTTCTACACGTTCAAGAAAAACTTCAACTTCTTCTCCAATTGCTATCGCTGGGGTTTCCCCCGGATCAGCAAATTCTTTTATATCTATTCTTCCCTCCATCTTATAGCCAATATCAATAATTGCTTGACCTGCCTCTATGGCAATTACTTTGCCTTTAACCACAGAGTTTTCTTTTGGAGTATCTATTTCGAAGCTATCTTTTAGGAGGGCTTCGAATTCCTCCATAGTTGCTATTTGACCCATCTAGTCTTAGTTTCCTTCTAATTTAAATTTTTCTGGCCGTGCGGTTGGTTCCGCCGGTCTTTAGGTTTCACATTGGTCAAAACTAATAATTAGCACACCAGAGCTAAAAACATTGGTTCTACTTATACACACTCGAAATAACTTCGATAGCAGTCTCGACAGAGGCGTCTATAGACAATTTTGTGGTATCAAGCAAGACCGCATCTGCAGACATTCTAAGAGGTGAGGTTGCTCGATCTGTGTCTTCTTGGTCCCTTGACTTCAAGTCTGCAAGAACTGTCTCAAAGACAATGCCGTTATTTCTAAGCGATAGCTCTTTAAATCTTCTTTTCGCTCTAACTTCTTCTGATGCAGTTACAAAAAACTTAATATCTGCTGCAGGGCAGATGACAGTTCCTATATCCCGACCATCTAATACCGCCCCGCCCTCTCGCCTTGAAAAATGCCTTTGATACTCAAGTAAAGCTTCTCTAACCGCAGGGTTTTTTGCAACCATAGATGCGGCCTTAGAAACCTCTTCATTTCTTAGGTTTGGAAGATTAAAATCATTTTCATTAAGGCCTGCAACAGCATCTAATGGTTCCAAACCAGTTAACGTTTTCAAGCCAATAACCCTGTAAATCATACCCGTATCTAAATAAGAAAATTTAAAAAAATTAGCAATTCTTTTAGAAATTGTTCCCTTGCCGGAGGCTGCCGGACCATCTATCGCAACAGTAAATTTCATTTAAATCCTAAAACATTATTTTAATAATACATTTCTTTTATAATCAACTCTTAGTGGGTTTTTGAGATATTTAAATTTGCGCCGAGTGCTACCATCAACTCCTGAAAGTTTGGGAATGATGTCATAACCGGCCGATAGTCATCAATCTCTATTGGTTTTTTTGTAGCCAGCCCCATACATAAAAATGCCATCGCAATTCTATGATCCAAGAACGTTTGGCAGGTGATACCACCCATAACTCCATCTGGACCCCGTCCATGAATGACCATCATATCTATATCCTGTTCAACCTGTACCCCGCACTGACTTAACCCTCTAGCCATAGCATCGATTCGGTCACTTTCTTTAACACGAAGTTCTTTTATTCCACGCATAATTGTTTTGCCGTTAGCAAACGAAGCAACAACTGCTAAAATAGGGTATTCATCTATCATCGAAGCTGCTCTTTCCGGTGGGACCTCAACTCCATTTAGGTTAGAGAATTGAACCCTTAAATCAGCGACTGGCTCTCCACCTTCCTCATGGGTATTTTGATAGTCAAGATTAGCGCCCATCTCACGAAGTGTCTTAAAAAGACCGGCTCTCGTAGGGTTTAATCCAATATTAGGGACTATAATATCGGAACCCTCCACGATTAGAGCTGAACACACAGGAAAAGCTGCAGAACTAGGATCTCGCGGAACAACAATGTTTTGGCATTTTAACTCAGGCTGCCCATCCAAAATTATAGATGTACCATTCTGATTTTTCTCTATATTTATAACTGCTCCAAAACCCTTTAACATTCTCTCAGTATGATCTCGAGTCGCCTCTTGTTCAGTTACCATAGTTTGTCCAGGAGAATTTAATCCGGCCAGTAAAATAGAAGACTTCACTTGGGCGGATGGAACTGGAACCGTATATCTTATAGGAACTGGGTTTTCAGCACCAACTATCGTCAGAGGTAATTTAGGCCCAGCTCGACCGTAACACTGAGCTCCAAATAACCGAAGCGGGTCCGTAACTCTAGCCATTGGTCTCTTACTCAACGACTCATCTCCTAGAAACGTAGCAGTAATTGGAGTAGTGGCCATAGATCCCATCATGAGCCGAACACCCGTCCCAGAATTCCCACAATCAATAGCACGCTTTGGTTCAGAAAAACCGCCCACTCCAACGCCGTCCACCAACCACACCCCATCAGAACTTCTCTCCACTTGAGCACCAAAACTTTCCATCGCCCTAGCTGTATCTAAAACATCCTGACCTTCTAACAGGCCTGTAATTTTGGTACGGCCAACGCACATAGCACCCAAGATAAGTGATCTATGCGATATCGACTTATCACCCGGAATTATGGCCGTACCTCGTAAATTTTTGGATTTCTGTGATATCATGGGGGTTGGTTCATTATAAACAGACACGGCTTAACCTCTAAAATAAACTCGATTAACCTCTGTTACCTTAACCAGTAAATATTTTCTATTAAAATAATAAGTGTTGTTAGCATATTGATCTTACTTATTTGTCAATCTAACTAAACGAGCTTGTTACGCGTTTTTTAAAAGTCAGATAAAAAGTTGATCTCTTTTCACGTAAAGCCTTTTTTTCATAACGTGTAGATATCCAGTCTTTCCAGGGCACACAAGAATTGGCCGCTCCGTTATTCGTTATATTAAACTTGAAGCGTTGGACCTCTCGTATAGCCTTATTAAAATAATCCTCGATATCAGTCGCAATTCGAAATTCTCCACCTTCTTTCATAACTCTTGCCAGGGATCCCAGATATTCTGGTGTTATAAAACGTCGACGATTATGACGCCGCTTTGGCCACGGGTCAGGATACAATAAGAAGGCTTTTTGAATGGAGCCAGAAGGTAAAACATCAAATAAATCTCTAACGTCACCAGGATAAATTGATATGTTTTGAATCCCCGACTTATTAATTTTTCCTAGCAATGAAGCCACACCATTTATGTATGGTTCACACCCAATTAATGAAATATTCGGGTTTTCTAGAGCTTGATGTAAAAGATGTTCACCCGATCCAAATCCAACCTCTAACCAAATTGGATTTTGTCCAAAGCGCGATTTTAAATCTATAGATAGCCGCTCAGGGTTTTCCTCAAGACTAACTGATCCTGGAGAGAGTGCTTTAAGATCACTATGCAGAAAACTTACTTGTGTTTTTGTTAGAGACTGACCCTTAAAACGGCCATAAAAATTTCTCCGCACACCGCTATCGATCTCTTTGCTCATTTACCATATTTGATCGGGCACCAACTTAAAAAATTCTTATAAGGCCTTTTTCAGAACCTCTGTTAAATCTGTTTCTTCCCAGCTAAATCCACCGTCGCTATCAGGCTTTCGTCCAAAATGCCCATATGCAGCAGTTCTCTGATAAATGGGTTTATTAAGACCCAAATGTTGCCTTATGCCCCTTGGGGTTAAATCCATCGAGACTGTTATCGCTCGTGTAATCTCAGCATCGCTCACCCTACCTGTACCATGCGTATCACAATAAATTGATAAAGGCGTTGCCACCCCAATTGCATAACTTAATTGTAGAGTACACCGGGTTGCTATTCCTGCTGCAACAACATTCTTAGCTAAATATCGAGCAGCGTAAGCTGCTGACCTATCAACTTTAGTCGGGTCTTTTCCAGAAAATGCTCCCCCCCCATGCGGAGCGGCCCCACCGTAAGTATCAACAATAATTTTTCTCCCAGTTAAACCCGCATCTCCATCAGGGCCTCCTATAACAAACTTACCAGTCGGATTCACCCACCAAAGAGTTTCGTTCGTTATCCAATTGTCTGGGACCGTTTCTCTAATATAAGGTTCTACTATTTCTCTAACATCAGACGACGTCAGCGACGGATCTAAATGCTGGGTAGATAAAACGATTGAAGTAATCCCTTGAGGTTTGCCGTCACGATACTTCAGCGTCAATTGTGATTTAGCGTCAGGCCCAAGTGTGGGTTCTGTTCCATTTTTCCGAACTTCTGCAAGGCGTCGCAAAATAGCATGCGAATAATGAATAGGTGCCGGCATTAATTCAGGAGTTTCATCTATGGCATAACCAAACATTAAACCCTGATCCCCAGCACCTTCATCCTTACCGTCTTCGTCCGAAGCATTTACTCCCTGAGCTATATGAGCAGATTGCTCATGCAACAAATTAGTAACTTCCAATGTTTTCCAGTGAAACTTCTCCTGCTCATAACCAATATCTTTAACACAGGCTCTGACAATATCTTCTATTTTATTCATGTACTCAGCTAGCTTCACCGGATCAGAAAGACCAACCTCACCTCCTACAATCACCCGATTTGTTGTTGCAAATGTTTCAGCTGCTACTCTAGCTTCAGGTTCTTCGGCTATAATGCGTCTAAAACAGCATCCGATATACGATCACAAAGTTTATCTGGGTGGCCTTCAGAAACAGATTCTGAGGTAAAAAGATACTCACTATTTGACATTAAAGTGCTCCATTTTAAATTTTAGTCGCTTCAGGTAGCCGTTGCGATATGATTTCACACTTAGATAAGATTGTTTCTAAGGTCAATAATTAACACGCCTTATTTTTGAAACCACACAAAACACAATCGCAAGAAAGATAAACATCAAAATTGGCCAATCAGAAAACTTAGAATAAAAGGTAGCACTTCTTATACCCGGTATATTTACATCCAGATAAGCGGATTCATTCATTTTTGTTTGAGAAACAATATTTCCCCATGGATCGATGACAGCTGATATCCCAGTATTAGCCACTCTAATCAACGGAATCCCCTGCTCTACAGCTCGAGCCTTGGCTTGATGTAGGTGCTGATAAGGAC
>JAQBUS010000015.1 GCA_027623875.1 Pseudomonadota bacterium | reverse complement strand
GTGCTAGGGATGCTTCGATACCAAGTTTTCCATAATCTTTTGAGAGAGTAAGGAAAGCGTCTACTGCACCAGGAATAGTTACTGCATCTGCGGAATGTACGGGTACGGCAGTTTCCCCTTGAGAGGTCAACTTTTTAGAATTTAATCCTTTAGGAGATCTTCCAGAGCCGTTAAGTGCAACAATCTTATTTGATCCACCTTCTTTCAGCAGAATGAAGCAATCTCCTCCTATTCCTGTCATTTGAGGTTCGCATAGGCCTAGAAGTGTTGCACCGGCTATAGCAGCATCTACAGCATTTCCGCCGGCTTGTAGGATTGATAATGCGACTTGGGATGCTAAAGGATTAGATGTTGCACACATACCGTTTGTAGAAAATACAGCAGATCTGCCAGGAAAGTGAAAATCTCTCATTTTTTAAAATCCTTTTAAGTATAAAACTTAAACACTACCCTGTGGGTTGTAAACTATCTATGCTACTTATGAGCTCTAAAAACATCATAAAATTTACGCTAATCATTATCTTTATATTTGAGAGCTAATACTGGTTTTTTTATATGAGGCGCCTCAGGTCTAGCACTCTTATTTTTTTAAAAGATATGGTATTTATTAAATAATGACTTTAGATTTAAAGTCATTTCAAATTAGTGATTTGATTACTTATTGCTAATATGGCTTATAGATATAAAGATTTTTAAATATAGAAAAACGTTCTTATCTGGTAGGCTTGAGTTTGTAAAAAATGGTACGTAAATGTTTATTTTGTTAAGTTTTTAGGGGTTATTTTATGGTTGATTATAAAAATTTATCACGAACAATATCTAGCCTAACTAAGGGAGAGACTGACAAAATATCGTTGATGGCTACTATTGCGTGTGAAATACATCACTCTGATAATAGATTTGATTGGACTGGGTTTTATCGAGTAGTCTCGCCAAATATGCTTAAGATAGGGCCCTACCAAGGTAAACATGGCTGTTTAAGCATTCCTTTTTCAAGAGGAGTGTGCGGTTTAGCTGCTAGTACTGGAAAATTTCAATTAGTTTCAAATGTTGCAGAATTTTCTGATCATATAGCGTGTAGTAGTAGTACGCAATCTGAGTTGGTAATACCGTTTTGGGATGGAGATAAAAATTTATTAGGTGTTTTTGATATTGATAGTGATTGTTTAGATGCATTTACAATCAGGGATGCTGAAAACCTAAATAATATATTGTGTAGGGTATTTAGCTGATAAAATCGTTTTTAATGCATATGATTTCGTTTTTGTTATATCGTTTAATGTTATTATCTAACTATCTAACTATTCTAAGTAAAATGAAGCTATTTAGCTGTGGCCAAAAAAACAACAACGAACATAGTGGTTTAAAAATTACTATTAAGAAGGGAAAACATGTCGCAATTTCCAACGTCAGCTCGTGTTGTAATCATTGGTGGAGGGGTGGTGGGAACTTCTGCTCTTTACCATTTAGGAAAATCAGGATGGAATGACAGCATTTTACTTGAGAAAAATGAACTAACAGCTGGTTCGACCTGGCATGCAGCTGGTAATTGCCCTTCATTTAGTACGTCTTGGGCAGTTATGAATATGCAACGATACTCTTTAGATCTTTATCGTGGCCTTGCTGAACAGGTAGATTACCCAATGAATTACCACGTTACAGGCTCTATTCGACTAGCTCATTCAAAAACTCGTATGCAGGAGTTTGAAAGAGCACGAGGGATGGGATTATACCAGGGAATGAATCTTGAAATGCTTCAGGTTTTGGATATGAAAAACAAATATCCTTTCCTGGAAACGCATGATCTTGCAGGTGGGCTATATGACCCTGATGATGGAGACATAGATCCGGCACAATTAACTCAAGCATTAGCTAAAGGTGCGCGCCAGATGGGATGTAAGATTTTTCGTTTTACCCCGGCTATTGGTGTTTCTCGTCTTGGAGATGAATGGATAGTGCATACAGAAAAAGGTGATATTAGGTGTGAGAAAGTTGTAAATGCGGCTGGTTACTATGCTCAGCGCGTTGGAGAGTGGTTTAAACCTTTTGGGGGCCGTACTGTTCCTATGGCGACGATGTCACATCAATATTTTCTGACTGAACCCATTGCGGAATTGGAGGAGTGGTCTAACGAAAATGGGAAGCTCCCACTTTTAAGAGATGTCGATAGTAGCTATTATTTGCGGCAAGAGAAATTTGGATTAAATCTTGGACCCTATGAGCGAAACTGTAAAGCGCATTGGGTCGACCCTAAGGATCCAATGCCTGAAGATTTTAGCTTTCAATTGTATCCGGATGATTTGGAGCGGTTAGAGTGGTATATTGAGGATGCTATGGCGCGGGTGCCTATCCTTGGAAGCTCAGGTGTTGGTCGAGTTATAAATGGTCCTATACCCTATGCGCCGGATGGACTTCCATTAATAGGGCCAATGCCAGGTGTAAAAAATGCTTATGAGGCATGTGTCTTTACGTTTGGCATAACTCAGGCTGGGGGTGCTGGAAAGGTACTTGCGGAGTGGATAACAGAGGGTCAAACTGAGTGGGACATGTGGTCTGTGGATCCTCGGCGCTTTACCGAATTTGCTGATCACGACTATTCCGTAAATAAGGCAAAAGAGATCTATGGTCATGAATATGCTATGCATTTCCCTCATTACGAATGGCCTACTGAGCGTGATAAAAAAATTTCTCCTGTTCATAGTAAGATTAAAGAAATGGGTGGTGTTATGGGCGCTTATAATGGGTGGGAAAGAGCAAATTGGTTTTCAAAAGTTGGGGATGATATTTCATTAAAATCTTGTGAGACCTGGGAGCGATCTGGCCCATGGGAAATTAGAATAAAAGAAGAATGCGAAGCTGTAAGAGATGCGTGTGGAATCTTAGATCTTCCTGGGTTTTCGAGATTTAAGGTAACGGGAGAAGGAGCTGCTGAAGCTTTGCGGTGCATTTGCACGGGTTCACTTCCCAAAGTTGGACGAATGAACTTAATTTATATAGCTGACGAAAGAGGTCGAATTTTAACTGAAATGTCATGCATTAGAATATCTGAAGACGAATTTGTTTTAATTACGGCAGCAGTTGCACAATGGCATGATGGAGAATTATTAAGAGATAAACTTCCTAAAACGACTATCATAATCGACCAAACTGACCAATTTGATACACTCATCCTTACGGGCCCCAAGTCTCGAGAAGTATTGGCCAAGTTTTCGGATGCCGATTTAAGCATGGGTTGGTTAACTCATCAAACGTGTTTGGTGGGAGGGGTTAATGCTTTTCTCATAAGAGTGTCTTATGCTGGGGAGCTAGGTTGGGAAATTCATTTGAAGAATTCGGATGTAAGAGTTGTATATGAACTCGCAATTTTAAATGGTGTTAGGCCTTTTGGGATGTATGCGTTGAATTCATTACGCATTGAAAAAGGGTATCGAACGTGGAAGGGCGACTTAACAACAGATTATTCTATGTTAGAGGGTGGTCTGGGAAGATTTATTAAATTCGATAAACCTCAAAGTTTTCCTGGTAAAATGGCTTTATCCAATGAGCTTCAACAGGGTTCAAAAAAGAAATTTGTTACTTTAATAATTGATAATGATAAATTTGACGCGCCATATATGTCAAGTATTTGGCTTGGGGATAAGGTGGTAGGAGAAACTACATCGAGTGCTTGGGGATATAGGGTAAAAAAAGCTATTGCCTTTGGAATGATAGAAATAGGATTTGCTGATCCGGGAAAAGTTTTAGAAGTAGAAATTTATGGAGAGAGATTTTCAGCAATTGTACAATTAGACCAACCTTTGTGGGATCCAATGAACGAAAGAATTAAATCGTGAAAGTGACAATTCTAGACGGTGGAATGGGTCAGGAACTTTTGAATCGAACCGAAGATACTCCGACGTCTCTATGGGCAACTCAACTAATGATTGATCATCCAGACATTGTTGGAGCTATTCACGATGATTATTTTTCTTCTGGGGCAGACATATGTACGACTAATACTTACGCACTGCATCACGATAGACTACTATCGTGTGGTGAAGATTATCAGTTTGAGGATCTACATAGGTTGGCATGTGAGATAGCTCTAAAGTCAAGAAATAAGTGTAAAAAAGGGTTGTTGGCTGGATCTTTAGGGCCACTTGGCTGGTCATATAACACTGAGTTATTTTTACCGCTAGAAGAAGCCGCTAAGCTTTACGCTGAAATTGTAGAAATACATTCTAACTATGTCGATATGTTCATAATAGAGACAGTTTCGTCCCTGGATCAAGGACGTGGAGCCTTAACAGGTGTTAAGGAAACAGATAAACCGATCTGGATCGCATTTTCTGTAGACGATTTCGATGGATCAAAACTTAGGTCTGGAGAACCATTATCTTCCATTAAAACCCTTGTTAATACATTTAAACCAGCAGCTGTTTTATTGAACTGTTCTGTTCCAGAATCTATTAATGTCGGCTTACCTTTTCTGCAGGATTTAGGTATCCCGTTCGGGGCCTATGCAAACGGGTTTACTCATATTTCGACCGAGTATTTAAAAAAAGGGTCAACCGTAAATGCTCTAAGTTCGCGAACCGATTTATCTCCAGATAAGTATGCAGACTTCGCTTCTGGGTGGATTGACATGGGGGCAACTATTATCGGTGGTTGCTGTGAGATTGGACCAAGTCACATAAATGAACTTGCAAAGCGGTTTAAGGAAAATGATTAATGAGTGATTTACCTAAAAATGCAAGAGTTATAATTGTTGGAGGCGGTGTAATCGGTTGCTCCGTAGCATATCATTTAACAAAAATTGGGTGGAAGGATGTTGTTCTTCTTGAAAGAAAAAAACTGACGTCTGGTACGACCTGGCATGCTGCAGGCCTAATAGCTCAACTCAGAGCTTCGGCTAATATGACGAAGTTAGCCAAGTACAGTCAGGAACTTTATGGGGCACTAGAAGAAGAGACGGGTATGGCAACTGGATTCAAGAGATGTGGTTCTATAACTGTTGCATTGACAGAGGAAAGGCGCGAGGAACTTTTTAGACAAGTTGCAATGGCTCGAGCATTTGGGGTGGATGTTGAGAAAATTTCTCCAACCGAAGTTAAAGAGAAATATCAACATTTAAATATTAATGGCGTAAAGGCCGGCGTATACTTGGATAAAGACGGCCAAGGTGACCCAGCAAACATTGCGCTGGCTTTGGCAAAAGGTGCGCGAAACAATGGCGCTTTAATAGCTGAAAATATAGAAGTAGTCGGGATAAAGAAAAGTGGGAGGAAGGTTACTGGCGTGAATTGGTCCAGTGAGATTGCTTCAGGTTTTATGTCTTGTGATTATGTAGTAAATTGTGCGGGGATGTGGGGGCATGAAGTAGGTCGAATACTTGGTGTTAATGTGCCATTACATGCGTGTGAACATTTCTATGTGGTTACGGAGGCAATTGAAGGGCTCACACAATTACCTGTATTGAGAGTGCCAGATGAGTGCGCGTACTATAAAGAAGATGCAGGTAAGATTTTATTAGGGGGTTTTGAACCTGTGTCAAAGCCTTGGGGCATGAAAGGCATTCCCAAAAATTTTGAATTTGACCAGTTACCAGAGGATTTCGATCATTTTGAGCCAATACTTGAGGCAGCGTGTAATAGAGTGCCATTGATTGCAGATGCTGGAATTCATACATTCTTTAATGGGCCTGAAAGTTTTACTCCCGATGATGCTTATCACCTCGGTTTAGCGCCAGAAATGGATAATGTGTGGGTTGCAGCTGGATTTAATTCAATCGGAATTCAGTCTGCTGGGGGTGCAGGAATGGCCTTAGCTCAGTGGATGGAAGATGGGCAAAAGCCATTTGACCTTGGAGATGTCGACATTTCTAGAATGCAACCATTTCAAGGAAATAAAACGTATCTGTATGAGAGATCTAAAGAAACACTTGGATTGCTGTATGCAGATCATTTTCCTTATTTACAAAAGAAAACCAGTAGAGGAATTCGCAGGACACCCTTTCACCAACTTCTTTTGCATAATGGGGCGGTCATGGGTGAAGTTGCGGGTTGGGAAAGGGCTAATTGGTTTGCTGATAATGGACAGGATCGCTCTTATTCGTACTCTTGGAAAAGGCAAAACTGGTTTAACAATTCATCGAGAGAGCAAAGGGCAATAAGAGAAAACATTGGTATATATGATATGTCATCTTTTGGTAAAATACGTGTAGATGGTAGGGATTCTGAAAGATTTCTCAACCGTGTTACCGGCGCGAACTGTACCGTTCCTGTGGGAAAAATTGTTTATGCTCAATTTTTGAATTTTAAAGGTGGTATAGAGGCGGATGTAACAATTACTAGATTATCAGAAACGTCATTTTTAATTGTAACCCCGGCGGCCACAAGACTGGCTGATCAAACCTGGCTGCGTCGACATATCGGGGAAGATCAAGTTAACCTACTAGACGTTACATCTGGAGAGGGTGTTTTGGCCGTAATGGGGCCAAACGCTCGTTTACTTATGGCAAGTGTATCTCCCGCCGATTTTTCAAACGATATAAATCCATTTGGCACTGCGCAAGAGATCGAGATTGGTATGGGTATGGCTCGAGTCCATCGCGTATCTTATGTTGGAGAATTGGGATGGGAGATCTATGTTTCATCGGATCAAGCAGAACATATCTTTGAAACCATTTGGGAGTCTGGAAAAGCCCACGGAGCAAAATTATGTGGTATGCACACCATGGATAGTTGCAGGATCGAAAAAGGTTATCGCCATTTTGGTCATGATATTACCTGTGAGGACCATATCCTGGAGGCAGGGTTAGGATTTGCAGTAAAGTTGGACAAACAAGATTTCATAGGTAAAAGAGCTATAATTGAAAAAAAAGAAAAAGGGTTAGAAAAGCGCCTTTTGCAATTTAAATTAAAAGACCCTGAGCCACTCTTATATCACAATGAACCAATTTTAAGAGATGGTGAGGTCTCTGGGTATTTGTCATCTGGAGCCTATGGTCATCATTTGGGTTCTGCAATTGGAATGGGATATGTCCCTTGCAAGGGGGAGACATTGGAACAGGTTTTAGCATCAACATATGAGATTGATGTGGCGGGAACAATAGTTTCTGCCGAAGTATCAAGTCGCCCAATGTACGATCCGACATCGGAGCGTATGAGAAAGTAAGGGCTTTAGGAAGATAGTAATAGTTTTGTTAGGAATGATTTTAGGCGTAGATGACGGATTTATATAACCCACCTGTCGATCCATTGGTTGTAATATATGAAGATGCCGAGATCGTTATAGTTAATAAGCCAGCCGGACTACTATCAGTACCAGGTAAGGGTGAGCATTTAGCAGACTGTTTAATTGCAAGGGTGGAGTTAATTTTTCCAGATGCTTTACTTGTCCATAGACTGGATCGTGACACTTCTGGTGTTATGGTATTTGCTTTAACAAAACATTCCCAAAGACATTTGGGGTTACAGTTTGAAAAGAGACAGATTCGCAAAACTTATCTAGCCGAGATATGGGGTCATTTAAAAAATAAACAAGGTCTGATTGATTTACCACTAATAGTAGACTGGCCAAATCGGCCATTACAGCACGTTGATTATGAAAATGGTAAGGAAGCAATTACCGAATGGCGTGTCATAAGATATAGGCACCCAAGCACGAGGGTTCGGTTGACCCCACAAACAGGTAGATCGCATCAACTCCGGGTACACATGAAGGAGTTAGGCCACCCTATACTCGGTGACCCATTTTACTCGTCCGGTCCAGCTGCAGAGTTTCCAAGAATGATGTTGCACGCTGAGAGTTTAAAATTAAGACACCCTAATGGTGGTAAGGGTATGAAATTTAGTGCGGAAATTCCATTTTAAAGTTTTTTAACTAACTTTCATTTATAGAGAAATTCTTTTTATTTTTATTTGAACCGCATAGTTTTAAGTTTATCTTTAATCCAAGCTATTTACTAAATGCGGTGTAATAATCTAGAGTAATTAAAATATTTTTAGTATTTTAATTTTTTGAAAAACTTAAAAGGAGCACGTTTTTATTCCGCTGAACTAGTGAAATGTTTTTGGAACAGAGTAACTCAAAAAAACTTTTTCTATATAGCCCATTTTTTTAAAAACCTTTGGATGAATTTCTACTACAGCGTACGAAAAAAACTGGAAAGTAGTTCTGGGCTCGTTAAGAAACATTTCATACTCACCTCCTTCGATATCACATATTAATATAGCTTCCTGATTTCTGGGAAGTTTTTTAGTGAGATTTGAAAGTTGAATCACGGGTACATTTATTGTGTTAGTGTCTTCGAGCGAAGCAATTTACCACTATGCTCGGATTCGTCAGTAGCGAATGCAACGGTTTTAGTTTTCACATATGCAATTGCACCGTGAATTACCTCTGTAGCAGTCTCTTCCGCTCCATGTGTAGAATTATTTTTGCAAATAGTAAGTAGGTTTGGGTTAGCCTCAACTATAAAGTGCTTTGCAGTTAGGCCAATTTTATTTCTAATAACACGTGATAAAACACCAATAGATCCGCCCAACTCTACGATATTTGTGCCATTTTTGAGAACTGAAAGAGCAAAACTCATTTCTTCACGCTCGTAAGGACGCTTTTTTAATAAGAGATAGCGAATTGAAGTACTAACAGTCTTAGGAACACTTACATCCAGTCCATTAATGGTAAAGTTGTCACCAAACTTTTTACAGTAAATTTCTACAGAGCGACGTCTCTTAAGATCTCTGAGGTAAGTAAATATCGATGACATATATTTAAAATCGCAATTAAAAAATAACTCTTGTAAGGTGTCTAAAATATTATTTGTATAGTGAAGTAGGTTAGCCCTCACCGGTTAAAGTGAATGCTAACCTTGAAAAGGACTACGCCTTAGTTTCTTCTTGTTTAAGTTCTAAACCAGTTTCTTGGTCAACTACTTTCATAGAAAGTCTTACCTTGCCACGGTCATCAAAGCCTAAAAGCTTAACTTTAACTTCTTGTCCTTCTTTTAAGACGTCAGACGGGTGGTTTAACCGTCTGTTTTCTATTTGAGATACGTGTACTAATCCGTCGCGTTTCCCAAAGAAGTTAACAAACGCTCCAAAATCAACTAACTTAACCACTGTGCCCGTATATATTTTGTCTTGCTCTGGTTCAGCCACAATCGCATAAATCATATCGTAAGCTTTCTTAATAGCCTCTGCATTAGGGGAGGCTATCTTGATAACACCTTCATCATTGATATCTACTTTTGCTCCAGAAAGCTCTACGATTTCTCTTATTACCTTACCACCAGAGCCTATAACTTCTCTAATTTTATCTGTAGCTATCTGCATTGTCTCTATGCGTGGAGCATGTACAGAAAACTCACTGGCTTCAGTTAATGCTTTGGCCATTTCATCGAGTATATGCAACCTACCCTGCTTTGCTTGTTCCAAGGCTTTTTCCATAATTTCCGGCGTAATACCTGCAATTTTTATGTCCATTTGTAGGGATGTGATACCGTTTTTTGTTCCTGCAACTTTAAAGTCCATATCACCAAGGTGATCTTCATCTCCCAGGATATCACTAAGTACTGCATAACTGCCGTCCTCTTCAAGTATTAAGCCCATAGCCACGCCAGCGACAGGTGCTTTTAAAGGAACTCCGGCATCCATCATAGATAAGCTTCCACCACAAATGCTAGCCATAGAAGAAGAACCGTTAGATTCTGTTATTTCTGACACTAGCCTTATAGTATATGGAAAGTCTGTAGCTGCAGGTAGTACGGCCTGAAGGGCTCTCCAGGCTAATTTACCATGCCCTATTTCTCGGCGTCCTGGAGGGCCAAACCTTCCAACTTCCCCAACAGAATAAGGAGGGAAGTTGTAGTGTAGCATAAAGTTTGACTTATAGGTTCCCTCAAGAGCATCAATCATTTGCTCGTCATCCCCGGTTCCTAGAGTTGTAACAACTAGTCCCTGAGTTTCTCCCCGGGTAAACAATGCAGATCCATGTGTTCTAGGAAGAATTCCAACCTCAGATGAGATCTCTCTGATCTTGTCTAAGGCTCTTCCATCTATTCTCTTACCTTTCTTCACCACATCCCCCCGAAGCACATTACTTTCAAGTTTTTTAAGGGCTGAGCCAAGGTTTTCATCGGCAAGCTGTTCTTCGGAAAGAGCACTCTTAATAGAGTCTCTTACGTCGCTTACAGCTGTAGTGCGTTCTTGTTTGTCGGTGATGGAGTATGCCTTGCGCATTCCCTTCTCACCAGCTTTTTTTACGACGTCATAAAGTTTGCTATAATCGGGGGGAGTAAAGTTAAGTGGTTCTTTTGCGCACTCTTCAGCAAATGAAATAATGGTATCAATAACTGGCTGTATTTGTGAGTGTGCGAAATTTACTGCGCCAAGCATTTCTTCTTCAGACAGCTCATAGGCTTCTGATTCAACCATCATAACGGCATCTTTTGTTCCGGCTACAACTAAATCTAATCGTTGTTCTGGTTTGCTTCGCAGGCTGTGCATGTCATCAATTTCTGGATTTAAAACATATTCTCCAGCAGAAAAACCAACCCGGCATCCAGCGATCGGTCCCATGAAAGGGGCCCCTGAAATAGTTAAGGCGGCCGATGCTGCTATCAATGCAATAATGTCAGGGTCATTTACTAAGTCATGACTTAATACAGTACAAATAACCAATACTTCGTTCTTAAAGCCGGGTACGAACAATGGACGAATTGGACGGTCTATTAGGCGTGAAGTCAGAGTTTCTTTCTCTGTTGGTCTGGCTTCTCGTTTAAAGAAACCTCCAGGAATTTTACCGGCTGCGTAATACTTTTCGTTATAATGCACGGTTAGAGGAAAAAAATCTTGACCTGGTTTTTGCTCTTTTGCAAAAGTGACAGCAGCCATAACTGATGTTTCTCCATAAGTTGCTATTACGCAACCGTCTGCTTGTCTTGCTATTTTTCCGGTTTCTAGTGTGAGAGTTTCTTCCCCCCACTGAATAGATTTCTTTGTAATTTTAAACATCTTTATTCCTTTTATAACCCCATAAGGCGTATCCATAGGGGTTGTTTTATTAGAGGCCGAATTGCCTCTTACCCAGTAATTTATTGTACCGTTGGGTTATCCAGTACCAATAATAGTAAATTAAGCGCTCTTAAGGCGCTTATTTATTATTACCTACGAATTCCTAAACTCTTAATGATGTTAGTATATCGTGCTTCTTCTTTGCTCTTTAAATAATCTAAAAGCTTACGTCTTAGAGCTACCATTTTTAGTAATCCACGACGTCCATGATTGTCTTTTTTATGAATTTTGAAATGCTCTGTAAGCGTTGATATACGAGAAGTGAGTATTGCTATCTGAACCTCAGGTGAGCCAGTGTCTCCTTCTTTTGTCGCATATTCTTTCATTAGCCGTGTTTTTTCTTCTGCAGTAATCGACATCGATGTCTCCTTTTTTACTAAGAGTTAATGGCGCTAGCCGGGATGTCGTCCAGCAAGGCCCTTGAATCTCTACGAATTTAGTCGCAGAAGCGCGCGTATATGGCAAATTTCTATAAAAGGGAAGAAGAAAAGAAATATTTCTAACAATCAAAAGTTATATAATTTTGAGCTGTTGGAAATATTTTCTGATATTTTAACAACTAAGTGATTGGTAGGTTTATATTTGCAGATTTATAGCAATGAATGGCACTAAATGATAGTTTTTAGTCAACTAATCAGAGGATTGTGTAGCCCATCTTAATGGTTTTTGTGCATAGCTTATATAGAGCGGATGTTTAGGAAAACCATTTTTGCTAAGGCCTAGATGATAAAGGTCTTTTTCTGTTATGTAAATTTTTAATAATAGATCTTGATCCCGATCTAGATGATTTCCGTGTGTGCCCCACGCGCAAAGTATAAGGTCTGACCATAGACAAGCCTCTAGGATAACCTGGTCGTTAAATTCCCCGATCGGGTTACAAGCAAGTTTCATTTTTTTTGGATCAGTATCCCGCCATGCAAAAATATTACACACCCTAAATGAGCCGTACCCTAAAGACCGGGCCCTTTGTTCACATCGTTCAACTGTAGGGTCATTTTGCATTTCAGTTGCTGTAGAAGGGTTAAGCATAATAAAAGTTATCTTTTGTAGCCCTTCGTTCCAAATACGGGTTAGGGAGTATCGATATTTTTCACAACGTGAGTAAACTGCGTTACTTAAAACACCGTTTTTTATATTTGTTTTTGTAATCATCTTTAAATGATTGCAATCTGTTCAGCTGTTAGCAATGACTATTATAGAGCAATCAGATGTTTTGT
>JAQBUS010000014.1 GCA_027623875.1 Pseudomonadota bacterium | reverse complement strand
CCACAAGCTTCTGGCCTATCGTCAGATCATCTAGCGGCCTGCTTTGCCGTAAATACAATTGAAACGCTAAACTAACACATAGGGAGTATAAAAAATGTCAGATTTTTCTAAAATAAGAAGGCAAGCTGAAAAGGAATTGAAAACTGCTCACGATTTCGATTCTAAAGACCCTCTTTTCGGGCTGTCAAAAGATGAAATAGGCGGGCCACAGTTATCAAGGAGGGCCACCCTTCGATTGATGGCGGCAGCCGGTGGACTAACACTCGCACAAGTACTGCCGGGCTTGGCACCCAAAGCAGTCCTGGCTGGCAGTCATGGTGGAGGGCACTTGCGCTGCGCTTGGGCAGGGGTGGGTGAGATAGTTACACTAGATCCAGCTCGCATAAATCAAGTGCTCCAATTTCAAATAGCCTCAAACGTTTTAAGCGGTCTTATGCACATCGATAACTCACTCGTAGCTCAAGGGGATTTAGCGGAAAGTTGGGATGTATCTTCTGATGGTCTTGAATATACAATCACTTTAAGACAGGGCGTCACCTTTCATAACGGCGACAAATTTGATTCTGATGATGTGCTCTATACATTCAACCGCTCAAAAAATCCTGAAAAATCAATTCATAGTAGGGTGATTGGAAATGTTAACGAGGCTGTTAAACTAAATGATCATCAAGTAAAGTTCATACTAGCCAAACCTCAAGCAAGCTTTCTAACTAAAGCACTAGAGCGTGCATCCGGTAGAGCCATGACTATAGTTTCAAGAGGTGGAATAGAAGCCCTAGGAGAAGCTGCGTATGGTCTCGCTCCAGTAGGAACAGGGCCATATATGATAACAAGCCATGTATTGGGTCAAGGGGTTGTTCTTGAAAAGTTTGCTAACTATTACGATTCAGATAGACCAAAATTAGATAAAATTACTATCACACCTGTTGATGGAACCGAACCCCTAGCTGCAGCCTTGGAGGCTGGAGATGTGGACTATATCGGTGGAAATCCAGTTCCATCTCAATTAGTAGAGCGCTTTAAGTCTAATTCAAGCTTAACTGTTGATATAAAACCAGGGCCCGGCTTTCAATCTGTCTGGATTAATCCCTGGAGAGACTTCATGCGTGTTGATAATTTCAACAAACCTATTGAGGAGCTCAAGAAGGAAAAGGGTTTCATGGTTAGATTGGCTTTAGTTAAAGCTCTGGACCGAGATCTATTCGTCACTCAAGCCAAGTTTGGATATGGAGTTCCTGCCCACGGAACAATTAATCCCGCGATGGGCTACTATTTCGATGACACTTTATCGAGCACATCTGAACAAGCATACGACCCCGAGGGCGCACAGGCATTACTAGCAGCAGCCGGTTATCCTGGCGGAAAGGGGTTTCCAACGTTAAAACTTCAAACCACTCCCAACACAAAACGTGATGGGCTTGTTATAGCAAATATCTACAAGAAAGTTCTTGGCATAACAGTTGAAGTCGATGCAAAAGACTTTTCTGTTGGTATTGAAGAGTTTAATAAAATGGACTTTGATTTGAGACTTGGTGGCTCTGGAGGCGACTATGACCCAGATGATGGCATCATAGATTGGATGCAAACAAATTCTAAATTTAACGGGAGTGCCCGTAATAAAGAACTTCATCCTTTCGGTTTTTGGAGCTCAGATCAAGCTGATGCAGCAATTGCTAAACAATCTATTACAGCTGATCCCTCTGAAAGGAAGAAACTAGTTCAAGAAGCTAATGCTATTACCTCTAATAAAGTAGCATGTGGATTTTTATACCATCCAGTTGATATCTTAGTTTATAATAATAAATTAAATGTACCAAATGATGCAAGGATCCCTGGTCTACATGAGCTAGATCGAATTTCTTTAAGCTAAATCAGAAAGGGGGCGGACATTTAGTTGTCCGCCCAAAATAAATGATAACCTATATTCTTAAACGTTTCATTGGAGCTATATTAGTTATGCTAGCGGTCGCTACCCTAGTGTTTTTTATGCTTCGACTCGTGCCAGGGGATCCAATCGCAGCCATGTTAGCTGATGCAGGTAGCGAAGAGGCCCGCATAGCAATGGTGAAGAGGTTTGGATTTGACAAACCAGTCTCAGTGCAGTTTTTCATGTGGTTCAAAAATATGTTACATGGCGACCTAGGTGCTTCAATATATGGTTCGAACCAACCTGTATCAACAATTATTCTTCAAGCCCTTCCTCGTACCTTATCTTTAGCTCTCATTTCTTTTATAATTGCCTTAATCATTGCTGTTCCTGCAGG
Source organism: Pseudomonadota bacterium (assembly GCA_027623875.1). GTDB lineage: Bacteria > Pseudomonadota > Alphaproteobacteria > Rhodobacterales > Rhodobacteraceae. The sequence continues at coordinate 10,570 of JAQBUS010000014.1, read as the reverse complement.
AATTCTTTCTGCAACCAAAAAAAATACAACAACCGATCATGTGGTCTCTTTTTTTGCTTTTCTAGGGCTGTCTATGCCAGACTTCTGGTTAGCAATTCTACTTATAATTGTTTTTGCTGCTAATCTACACTGGCTCCCAGCAATTGGTTACTCTCCTCTTTCAGAAGGTTTTTGGCCCTGGTTTAGCCATTTAATTTTACCATCTATAGCTGTTGGGACTGGTTTTTCTGCCATTATAGCAAGAATGATACGTTCCTCTATGCTAGAGGTTTTACAAGCTGACTATATGAGGTTTGCAACTTCTAAGGGCTTAAAAGACTGGACTTTGTTAATTAAGCACGCCCTTCCCAATGCACTTATTCCAGTTATAACTGTAATTGGTATAGCCTTTGCCCTTCTTATATCTGGTGCAGTCGTTGTAGAAAATGTCTTCGCAATAAAGGGTTTGGGACGTGTATTAATTCAGGGTATACTTAATAGAGATTATCCAGTCGTTCAGGGGGCTGTTTTAGTAGTTTCAGCAATTTTTGTTTTATCAAACCTATTCGTTGACCTTCTCTACGCAATTATTGACCCTAGAATTAGGTATTCATAATGGAACACATGGAAAGGTCAGATACAGAAATAACGGGAATGTCACGGCTGTACTCTGTGCTATGTAAAGACAGAAAAGCCCAGTTTGGCCTAATCGTTCTCAGCCTATTCATTTTGTCAGCAATCTTAGCGCCCTGGATTGCTCCATATGATCCAAACGAGATGACCCTAGATATGATGCATTCTCCTTCTCTGAGCCATCTTCTTGGAACAGATGACTTAGGAAGAGATCTGCTATCTCGAATACTTTGGGGAACTCAAATTTCTTTATTCGTCGGAATTAGTACTGTTATTATTTCACTTTTCTTTGGTGTCATTCTTGGTCTACTCGCGGGATACTATGGTGGATGGGTAGATATGATAATTATGCGCTATATCGATTTACAGTGGGCATTCCCTAACTTTATAATAGCTGTTTATTTAGTTGCGGTCTTCGGAACCGGGTTACTAAACGTTATTGTTGCAATATCTCTAGCATTTTTAGATGACTTTGCTCGCATTGCAAGATCGATGGTTCTAACTTTAAAGCAAGAGCAATTTGTAGATGCTGCCAAAGTACAAGGTTTTTCAAGCTGGCGAATTATGATAAGACACATTTTACCAAATTCGGCCGCGCCTCTAATTGTTCAAGGGACAGTCAGTGTCTCCTATGCCATTTTAGGAGAAGCCTCTTTGTCTTTTCTAGGGCTTGGTGTGGGAGCAAATACGCCTACTTGGGGCCTTATTTTGGCTGATGGACGAAGCTTCATAAGTCAAGCCTGGTGGCTAGGTGTATACCCAGGGTTAGCAATAATGTTGGTCGTTTTATCAATTAATTTCTTAGGTGACAGCCTCAGAGATACTTTAGATGTAAGAGAATCTACTTCGTAGAAAGCACAAATATGCAGCCCCAAATCACTTATATGACCTTGTAGTACTATAAAGTAGATCACACTACGCCAGGCTTAAACCAGCCAATAATTACCAAACCTTATCAGTTCCCAACATCAACTTTGACATTAATTGCGCGTCGCTTTAAGGACATGCAATATAATTTAAAAACCTGGCTCTAATTTTTGTTCAGTAAGGATTTATTTTTATGATTAAATTTTTAAAGAATTCCTATCTTAATATCGGACTTCAGCAACCTGGAGTACCAGAAATAAGTTTAGATGTTGAAGCTGTTAACACACTTCTAAAACATTGCCCAAAGGCACTTAAAACACCTCTTGTAAGTGAACCCTCACTTGCTAAAGAAATGGGCGTTTCTTCAATGTGGTTTAAAGATGAAAGAAACCGAATGGGGCTCGGAAGCTTTAAGGCCCTAGGCGCCGCTTTCGTAATCGCTCAAGAAGCAGCCATAATAAAAAATAAAAACTCTACAGATACTGAGTGGAGTAAAACACTCTCTGGCCGCGTCTTTGTTTCAGCAAGTGCAGGAAACCATGGTCTTTCAATAGTAGCAGGCGCAAAAGTTTTTGGTGCTAAGGCAGTTATCTACCTCAGTACAGCAGTTCCCACATCTTTTGGAGATAGATTAAGAACTTATGGCGCAAAAGTTTTTATCTCCGGAGAGACATACGAAGAAAGTATGGATGCCGCGATTGACGCAGCACAAACTAATGGGTGGACTCTTTTGTCTGATTCAACTTGGGAAGGTAACTACGGCGGAGTTAACGTAATGCAAGGGTATCTGGTCGCAGCACAAGAAGCGTGTGAGGCCTGCCCCGAGACTCCTACCCATGTGTTTCTACAAGCCGGTGTAGGTGGATTTGCTGCTGCAATGGCAGGGTATATTAGAAAGTTTTTTAAAGACCCGCCACAAATAATAATTGTAGAACCAGAGATTGCTGCGGCTTTACTAGAGGCGGTAAAAGCAGGACACCTAATTGACGTCGGGGGTGGGGCTTCTTCAATGGGTAGGCTCGACTGCAAGATTGCATCATTAGTGGCTTTGGAAAGTCTTACAAAGACCAGCAACTATTTTGTTACACTAACAGACATGGAAGTTGAGGAAATGTTACCAATTCTTAGCAAATACAGTCTAGATACATCCCCTTCTGGCGGTGCCGGCTTCGCCGCAGCATATCTTAGCCGCAAGGAGGGTTTATTCAACTTAGGAAATGATAGTAAGATTTTAACATTCCTATCCGAGGGATCTATAAAAACCTAGGTCATATTTAGCAATAAAAGTTAGGAGCAGAAAAGATGGCAGAACTAAAACTAATCTACTTTAAAATGCGAGCACTAGCAGAGACTCCCCAAATGATAATGCATTATGCGGGCATTAAGTACTCTTATATAATGGCTTGGGATTTTTACAAAAAACCTTGGGGTGAAGCAAAGGAAAGTGTTCCCTTCAATCAGCTTCCTGTTCTTGTAATTAATGATAAAACACACGTTTCTCAGAGTGGTTCGATCGTTCGGTATGTAGCCAAACTTGCAAATATTGTTCCTGATAACGAAATACTAGCAGCAGAAGTTGATGCTGTTTTTGAAACCACTCAAGAAATGTTTTTCCCTCTTAACCCAACAATAAATTTTGCCGTCGGAGAAGATTACGAGAAAAAAAGAGCCGCTTTACTTGAAGGTCTATCTGGAACCCTTTCAAATTTTGAACGTATTTTAAAACGCTCTTCAGGAACATATTTTTTTGGTTCAGGTCCTTATTATTGTGATTTTGGTGCGTATCACCATATATCTTTAGCACAAACTCTCGACAAAAATTTGCTAGATGATTATCCAAATATCAAACTTCTTATGCATGAAATCGAAACTCTTCCAGGTGTTATAAGTTATCTGAAGAACAGGCCTACCCTTGTTGGGGTTGGAGAGGAGCCTAAGTTGGTTATCGACGGAGTTGCCCGCAAAACCGGGGTGACAAAAGATTAAGGCTTAGTACGCATGGCGGACATTATCCCCGGGAAAGCTTTATGCTAATTGTAATAAATTCGAACCTTGCTATAAAGTATAAGATCTTGTTTAGAGAAAGATTTCATGGAGCTGACGGCCATTCAATCAGGAGCTTATCTACATCATATAGCTTTTGAAAGTGCCAACCCCGAGCGTCTTGCATCCTATTATGCCGAAGTAATGGATATGGATTTACTAAAGATATCTGACTCAGAGTGGCGCTGTGAAGGCCCCTCTCGCCAGTTAATTATTCTACCCGGAGCAAATAAAAAAATGGCATTTGTCGGGCTATCCTGCAGGAACGAAGAGACATTAGCTGCTTTACGAAAACACATCATACGAAACAATATAGAAATATTCGAAAATATTTCCCCTTATTTCAATATAGACGCTTTTTCAATTAGAGATCCAGATGACCACATTATTTGTTTTGGGATTCCTGATAGTATTGAGAAAAATCAAAGAAAGGCTATTAAAGGACCAATTCAGCATTTGACTTTTGCCTCTCTAGATGTAGAACGGTTCGTTGATTTTTATCACGGTAAGCTCGGATTTCAAATTACAGACAGGGTCCTCCACAAAGATGGGTCTCTTGCAACATGTTTTACTACCTCAAACCATGAACACCACACCATCGCTTGCTTTAAGTCAGATCATAATGGTATTGACCACCACTCATATGAAACTGGGGATTGGAATCGGATTCGTGATTGGTGTGACCATTTTGCGACAAAAAATGTGCAATTAATGTGGGGTCCCGGGAGACACGGACCAGGAAATAACTTATTTGTATTTATAGAAGATCCAGATGGTAACTGGATTGAAGTGTCTGCAGAATTAGAAGTTAATTTAAATCGAAAAACAAAAGATTGGCCTCAAGCCGAACGCACCCTTAATCTTTGGGGTGATGCTATTTTACGCTCTTAAAAAGGAAAAAAAATGAAATTAATTAGCTTTACACGACTTGGCAGGACAGGATTCGGTGCTTTTGTTGAGGGAGGGGTTATAGATCTCACAAACCGGTTAGAATACGGCGTAGACTCACTAAAACTAGCAATAGAGGCGGGGCTTTTAAATGAAGCTATAGAGTATGCTTCGGATCGCGCCCCAGAATTTTCTATGTCAGACATTGCTCTCTTACCAGTTATTCCAGATCCAGCAAAGATAATCTGCATAGGATTAAACTATGAAAAACATAGGGCTGAAACCAAACGTCCTGACGTGCCGTATCCAACAATTTTTACTCGATATCCAGATTCTCAGGTTGCACACGGTCAGGCGCTTGTAAAACCAAAACAGACAGATCACTTTGATTATGAAGGAGAAATGGCCGTTATAATCGGAAATGGGGGTCGGAATATTTCCAAAGAAAATGCACTGTCTCATGTAGCTGGTTATGCTTGTTATAATGATGGTAGTGTTCGTGATTGGCAACGCCATACATCTCAATTTACCCCAGGAAAGACTTTCCCAGGTACAGGAGGGTTTGGTCCATATATGGTAACTACTGATGAGGTTGGTGACTACACAAAGCTTCCAATTCAAACGCGGTTAAATGGAAGTGTTATGCAAGATGCGACACTGTCAGATCTTATTTTTTCAATACCACACCTTATTAATTATGTTTCCACATTCACTCCCCTATCAGCGGGAGATGTTATAGTATCTGGAACTCCCGGTGGAGTGGGGGATAAACGTGAACCACCAGTATATATGGTTCCTGGGGATATTGTTGAAGTTGAAATTGGTATTCTGGGTACATTGGTTAACCACGTAATCTCCGAATAACAGTAAAACCCAAAAAATGACGCCTAATACGAAGATTTTGTACACTGACATACTGATTGTGGGGGCTGGCCCAACAGGCCTTTTGTTAGCAAACCTTTTAGGCACTATGGGCATAAGTACTATTGTTGTTGAAAAGAACTCCCATACTGTTAGGGAACCTAGGGCTGTTTCTATTGATGATGAGTCAATGAGATCTCTACAAACCATAGGGTTGGCAGAAGAAATTACAAAAATCCTAACCCGAGGCTATGGCTCAATATACAAAGGGCCGTCAGGACACGTTTTCTCAACAGTTAAACCAACTTCTAAGGAATTTGGTTTTGATAAACGAAATGCATTTCAGCAACCAGAATTGGAAGCGGTTTTACTTAACGGTCTAAACCGCTTTAAAAAAGTGGATGTAATTTTTAATGCTGAGTTAACTAAGTTTAGTCAGACGAACGAAGAGGTAATTTCAAATATAAAGACTAACAAACAAAAAGATTTTCAAATTCAATCCAAATATATGGTCGGGTGTGATGGAGGACAATCTTTTACTCGAAAATCATTAAATATTGATATGTTGGGCTCTTCCTTTGAAGAGCCATGGTTAATAATAGATTTAAAAACAACAAAAAACCGTTCGTTTCATACGGAGGTTTTCTGTAATCCCAGGAGGTCCTGTATTACACTACCTGGCCCAAATGGTATCAGGAGATATGAATTCAAACTCAATTTAAAAGAGGATCCAGACTCGGCCATGAAGGAAGAAAACGTCCGAACTTTATTGTCATCTGTTGGCCCGGACGAGCACGAAGAATTTCGGAGGGTTAAAGTTTATACATTTCATGCCAGATTGGCCGAGTCTTGGCGTGTTAAGCGAGTTTTGTTAGCGGGAGACGCTGCTCATTTAACTCCTCCCTTTGCAGGTCAAGGTATGAATAGTGGTCTGCGAGACTCCTATAATTTGGCTTGGAAACTAAATATGAAACTTAATGGTTCTACAGGAGAAGAAATTCTAGACAGCTATGAATTAGAGCGTAAACCTCACGCTGCTTCTATGATAAAACTTGCGAAACAGATGGGGCAGATAATGATGCCAACTTCTCAATTACAGGGTGCCCTAGTGAGGGGCGCATTCTATGCCTTAGGGATTTATCCTCCAGCTAGGGATTATTTTTCTCAAATGCGATACAAGCCAAAGCCACGATTTAAAGAAGGTTTGATATGGCCGGACAGGAAGACCCCTAAGTATTCTGTAATCGGCCAAATGATTGTTCAACCTATTGTTGAAACCGTTTTCCGTGAAAGAGTATTACTTGACGATGTTTTACCAACCGGTTTAGCTCTGTTAGTTATTTCAAAAAACCCTGATCATGTTATTTCCAGCTGCACACTCGAAAACTGTAGGCAAAAAAATATTCCTATTATTGGTATAACCCCAGAATGGATTAACCCTCAAAAGTCTTCGTTTGAAATTGTTAGAGACGTTAGTAATTTTTTTGGAAAAAAACCTCTAGTTGAATACCTGGAGCACACACTATTATTAAGGCCAGACAGATACGTCGCTGCATCACAAAAGGTAGAAAATACAGATAAACTATTAGAAGTTGTGAAATCTCTACAAGAATAATAAGCAATTAAACCTAGTGATCCTCGGTAAATAGATTTGAAATCATATTATGTTTGCGATCTCAAAACTTGTTCAAACCCACTTAATGCTGTTGCTTCCTTAGCTCGAATTAGTATGCCTGAGAAATCTTGCCTTGAAATATCATCTTTAGAAGCGATCCAGGACCCTCCAACACTTGGAACGTTTGATAGTGCCAGCCATTTGGGTGCAGTCACTGCTGTAATACCTCCGGTGGGGCAGATTTTCAAAAACGGCATCGGGCTAATTAGTGATTTTACAAACTCTATACCACCAGCTGCAACCGCTGGAAAAAACTTAACCTCTGAAAACCCCTTTTTTGAAAGGCTTATCATTTCTGACACCGTGGCGGCCCCGGGAAGCAACGGTAGATTTACTTTTTTACACCCTATTATTATATCTTCAGATGTTCCCGGAGACACTCCAAACTTTGCTCCAACATCTTTGGCACGCCTCGCCTGTTCAGAATTCAAAATTGTCCCAGCACCTAAAATAATTTCTGGCCTGCATCTCGAAATTTTTTCCATAACCAATAAGGCAACTTTAGTTCGCAATGTAACTTCGATAACTTTAATTCCGCCTTCTAATAAGGCATCCACCAAGGCTAAAGAATTTTCTACCTCATCAATTACTATCACTGGTATAACTGGGCCTAACTCAAGTATTTTCTTAATTGATAGCACACGCATTACTCCGTTCCATATACAAGATTATTAATTCCTCCACCCGCCTCTGCATTATTTGCGTGCATTCTCATAGAGGAAAACAGTTTCCGACCAAAACCAGTTTTTTCAAAAAAATCTCTCTGTGTAAGGCCTACCCTAGTATCTAAATTTTCTGACACTGATAATTTTCCATGAACCGCATCTATTGTTATCATATCCCCGTTCATTATTTTACCAATTGCACCCCCACTTGCAGCCTCCGGGCATACATGAATGGCAGCAGGTACGGATCCTGAAGCCCCTGACATCCTTCCGTCTGTAACCAAAGCCACTTTGTGCCCTTGGTCCTGTAAAATTGAAAGCAACGGTGTTAAACTGTGCAGTTCAGGCATTCCGTTGGCTATAGGTCCCTGCCCAATAACCACAACAATAACATCCCGCTGGAGGTCACCAGCTTGATAGGCTTCCTTAACTTGTGTCTCACTGCTAAAAACTGCGGCTGGAGCCGTGATTTGACGTCTATCCTGCAAAACTGCAGAAACCTTAATGACAGCCGATCCGAGATTCCCACTCAACATTTTTAAACCACCATTCACACTATGCGGGCTTGAAGTTGGGCGTAATATATCAAGATCCCCTGACTTTTTTTCACCGCTCTTCCAAATAACTTTTTTATTAGAAAGCATAGGCTCCTTAGTGTAATCAAATAAATTCTTGCCCCACACAGTTTGAGCTGTCCCGTCCAATAGACCAGCATCTAGCAACTGACTAATTACAAACCCCATCCCACCAGCAGCATGAAAATGATTTACATCAGCGTCTCCATTTGGGTAAACGCGAGCCAACAAAGGAGTTATTTCTGACAAATCTGAAAAATCCTGCCATGTCAGTTTAATCCCTGCAGCAGCTGCCATAGCAGGTAAGTGGAGAGTGTGGTTTGTTGAACCCCCCGTAGCGTGGAGACCAATAATTGCATTCACAAAGCTTCGTTCATCCAACATTTTTCCAATTGGTCTCGGGTCATTTGAACCCCGTGAAATTTCTACAACTCGTTCTGTAGCCGCAATAGTAAGCGCAAGACGCAAATCATCTTTAGGATTTATAAATGAGGAACCAGGTAAATGAAGTCCCATAACTTCCATAAGCATTTGGTTGGAATTAGCTGTTCCAAAAAACGTACAAGTTCCAGAGCTATGATAGGCTTCAACCTCGGACTTTAATAAATCACTTCGGCTTACCTCCCCACGGGCATACGCCTTACGAACTGCAGATTTTTTTGCATTTGAAAGCCCCGACATCATAGGACCTGCTGGCACAAACACTGTTGGTAAATGCCCAAAAGCCAATGCCCCAATTACAAGACCGGGAACAATTTTATCACAAACTCCCAAACAAATGGCAGCGTCATATACCCCATGAGACAAACCTATACCCGCAGCCATTGCAATTACATCTCTGCTCATTAGAGACAACTCCATACCAGGGCGGCCCTGAGTTACTCCATCGCACATTGCCGGAACCCCGCCAGCCACTTGTGCTGTAGCCCCAACGTTTCTTGCTGCAATTTTTATTATGTTTGGAAAAGTTTCAAAAGGGCGGTGCGCTGATAACATATCATTATAAGAACTTATAATACCAATATTAGCCTTTACCTGCAGTCCAGTTGCTAACACATCTGCGCGATCAGAACCTGCTGCAGCGACAGCGTGAGCCATATTTGAACAAGAAACGGCCCTCCTATCTGAATCAGGTGATGCTTCCATTTCAGCTATATCCATCAGATAGGATTTACGGGTCAGCATACTTCGCTCCCGAATACGCTGCTGTATTTCTTTAACTCGTTCTTTCAGTAAAGCCATAAATCAACTCTTTTCTATTATAACAGGAGTCTTTGTTTGAGAGATAAGATAATGTACTGGAATGCTCTTATTCTGGTGAGCCTCCTGTAAAACCCTGTGCTTTTCTGGTCCGTTTACTAAGAGAAAAATGGCCCTGGATTCCAATATCATAGACAAATTCATTGTCGTTCGAGAGTGAAGGGGATCTCCCTTGGGAGAAAGCTTTAGAACAGATGCAAGGGATTTACTGTCAAAGGCCTCCCTTTCCTCCAATAAATTAGATTCAACCATATCAGGAAAAAGAGACGCAAAATGCCCATCACCACCCATACCCAGAAGTGTAACATCAAACGGCCTTCGAAGACCTAAAACCTCTGTCGTATTTTCAAATATAGGAATAAATTTCGCAGCTGATGCAAAGTTAACAAGTAAGTTTGATTTTATCAAAGCTTCATTACTATCCTTATGATCCGGTAAAACGTTTCGATCGTCGACAAGTGTTACACAAACTTTATCCCAATTTATAGGCGTAGAAGACAATATCTTGAATATCTCCAGAGGGCTTGTGCCACCACTTACCACAAGTTGTGCTGATCCAACTTCATTGATCGCCCTAACCAACCTCTCCAATACTCTCTCAGCGCAATGTTTCACAATTCATCCATTCTTGGGTCTATCCAACACCTACCAGAGCTTCCAAAAAGATTATCTTTGGGTCCCATTGATCCTTCTTGATAAGTAAGTGGTTCCTGATTGCTTGTCATAGCCACAATCGGATCAATAAAATCCCAAGCTGCTAAAACTTCATCCAAACGCATAAAAAGTGTCTGATTGCCTCGCGCTGTATCCATCAGCAGTCTTTCATATGCATCAGGAAGGCGCTCATTAAAAGCCTCATCAAAATTCAAATTTAACTCCGAAGGAAACAATCTCATACCTCCTGGCCCCGGTTGTTTAGAAACCAACTGCAACCTCAAACCTTCGCTAGGCTGAAGGCGAATAACTAATCGATTGGGTTGGGTTGGAGAAGGAATGTCTCCTGACTTTGTAAAAATATCATGTAACCGGTCCTTGAACGTTATAATAATTTCTGACGCCCTCTGGGTTAACTTCTTTCCTGTACGGATATAAAATGGAACACCTGCCCAGCGCCAATTATCAAT
>JAQBUS010000013.1 GCA_027623875.1 Pseudomonadota bacterium | reverse complement strand
AAAAATAAACCCTGAAGCAAATGATCTAATAAAATCACATAATGCCCGAGAGCCGCTAATATACCCTCCCACTACTCCGTAGGCCTTTCCTAAAGTACCTTCTATTATTGTAATCCTATCTGCTATACCAATAGATTCAGAGATACCTCCACCCCTTGGCCCATAAAGCCCAACAGCATGAACTTCGTCTAAATATGTAAGAGCACCGTACTTTTCTGCAACTTCAACAATATCCTTTATGGGAGAAATGTCTCCATCCATAGAATATACTGATTCAAACGCTATAATTTTTATACTGCTAGATGAAAGTGCTGAAAGTTTAGCTTCTAAATCATGAACGTCATTATGTTTCCAAATAATTTTTTTTGCCCGAGAGTGTCTAATCCCTTCAATCATAGATGCATGATTAGCCTCGTCACTCAGAATTACCACATCTTTTAAGCGGGAGCCTAACGTGCTGAGAGCAGCTAGGTTTGAAACATAACCGGAAGTAAATAAGAGAGCTGCTTCTTTTCCATGCAAATCCGCCAACTCGGCCTCCAACAATGTATGTGCATAATTGGTGCCCGAAATATTTCTAGTACCGCCTGCCCCTGTACCACATTTGTCTACAGCATCTTTCATCGCCTTAATTAAAAGGGGGTGCTGTCCCATTCCTAAATAATCATTAGAACACCACACGGTTACCTCATCTGCACCACTGGAATGGTTAATCGCTTTTGGAAACTTACCACAATTTCGCTCTAAATTAGCAAAAATTCTATAATTTCCTTCAGTTTTTAAGTCTTCTAACTGCTCGTTAAAAAGTTTGTCAAAATCCATCTATTTACTCACAAAGCCACAGTTTACATTACTCAATATAGCTTCAAGTTAACAAACATGTTTTAAAGCTATATACGATACCATGGACTAAACCTATTTTTTTGCTTTTGCCTACTTAAAAACCTAATAAGAACAAAAAGTCGCAGTAACCAAATTTGGATAACACATAAAATTAATACGTTTTTACAAATTAGTTTTGGTAAAAACATTTGAACAAATTATTACTGTTCCTACCATTCTCCCTTTTATATTCGGGTAGATATCATCATTGAGATTGATTTTTGAAACTGCTACACTTATATATTATAGTACAATTAATTTAATTTTTTCTATCACTTATTAAAAGGGAGTTTGGGATCTGTCTCAACATTTACATGTCGCTGAAAAAATAGTGACCCAAAAAAAAACTAAAGCTGTTAAAGTAAAAAAACTTTCTGCAAGTGACGAGCTTAGAAAATTAGTAATAAATTCTCTTGAGAATGAAAAAGCCGAAGACATCATAGAAATAGACCTTCGTGGTCGAACTGAAATTGCTGATTATATGATTATATGCTCTGGGCGTTCGTCTCGGCAAGTTACTGCGTTAGCAGACAAGATTTCAGATATAATTAAAAACCAGTTTGGTCATATTTCAAAAATTGAAGGAAAGTCTCTTGGGGACTGGGTTTTGCTAGATGCAGGAGATGTGATTGTTCACATATTCAGACCTGAGGTCAGAGACTTTTATCAACTTGAAAAAATGTGGTCAACAGACGAAAATTTAACCAGCGATTAAATGAAAATTCAGATTTGTGCCATAGGTCGTATGCGGGATATCCCCGAGGCCAAATTAGCAAATAACTACCTAGAGAGATTTAACCGTATCGGTTCCAATTTTGGGCTAGGGCCGGTTAAGACCTTAGAAACAGAAGATAAAAAAAGCGGTGGGCCAACTTCTGAAGGACGGCTACTAAAGAACTTAATTCCGACAGGTAGTCTAACCTGCACTCTCGATGAAAAAGGCCACGAGATGACGTCAATAGATTTTGCTAACAGGTTGGCAGAATGGCGCGACCAAGGAAAACCTTCTATTTCATTAATTATTGGTGGTGCTTCAGGGTTATCAGAATTAAAGAATGAAGCTAATTGTTCAATTTCATTTGGAAAATTTGTTTGGCCTCATCTCCTAATAAGGGTAATGCTGGCTGAGCAACTTTACCGCGCTGCAACCATTTTATCTGGTTCACCCTACCATAGAATATAGTGCCACATATACTTAAAGGACAAATTATTTAATGATTCCTCAAAAGCCACTTATTCTTTGTATCTTAGATGGCTGGGGCTTATCCAGCGAACGGACAGGAAACGCACCACTTCTAGCAAACACACCAACCCTAGATTATCTTATGTCTAAATGCCCAAATGCAAAATTAATAACGCACGGCCCAGATGTTGGTCTGCCGATAGGTCAGATGGGAAACTCAGAGGTCGGACATACCAATATAGGTGCAGGTCGAGTTGTTTCAATGGATCTTGGCAAAATAGACCAAGCCATTCTGGACAATAGCTTATTTCAAAACTCAAGCTTTAAGAATTTCATTAGTGAGTTACAAACCAATAAAGGTACTGCCCACTTAATCGGAGTTATTTCAGACGGAGGGGTTCACGGTCATATAAACCATTTACTATCAGTTATGAACTATATTGCGACTTGTGAAGTTCCAGTAATTCTTCACTTAATTACTGACGGACGGGATGTTGCCCCAAAATCAGTTCTCTCATACGTTTCAGAACTTTCTAACTTAAAAAAAGGAATATCAATTGGAACATGCATGGGTCGATTTTTTGCTATGGATCGGGATAATCGGTGGGATAGAACTAAGGAGGCAATTGACGCTATAATATTTGGACTAGGAAACTCTGCTATCACTCTAAGGGAAGGTTTAAACGCTGCATACGATAATGAGGAAGCTGACGAGTTTATTAAACCAATTATTATAAATGACTACGAAGGACTCAAATCAGGAGATGGTGTTTTTATTCTAAATTTCCGAGCCGATCGGGCTCGCCAACTTACCGATGCAATTGCAAATCCTAATTTTGATAAATTTAACTATACCCATAAACCCGTTCTTGGTCCTATTCTGGGAATGACTGATTACTCAGAGAACCACTCGACCTTCATGGCCCACATATTTAGTAAAGAAAAACTAGAAAACACTTTAGGATCATGGGTCGCAAAACATGGATTAAAACAATTGCGTATAGCTGAGACAGAGAAATATGCTCATGTAACTTTTTTTTTAAATGGAGGCAAAGAGCTTGCTGAAGATAACGAAGATCGCCAAATGTTTAATAGCCCAAAAGTACTCTCATACGACACAGTCCCCGAAATGTCAGCAGAACCCATCACAAACAAAATTTTAGAGGCGATGGATCTTAATTATAGCCTAATTGTAGCAAATTACGCCAACCCGGATATGGTTGGACATACTGGAAACCTAAAAGCGGCTATAAAGGCATGCGAAACAGTGGACTTAGAGCTCAACAAAATTTTGAAAAAAGTCACAAGTAAGGAGGCAACCCTGTTATTAATAGCAGATCACGGAAATTGCGAAGAAATGACTAATCTTAAAACAGGAAATCCCCATACCTCTCACACACTTAATTTAGTTCCTATTTGTCTTTTTGGTGCTGGAAATAGCGTAGAAATTCAAGACGGCAGACTAGCAGATGTAGCACCAACAATTTTAGAGTTAATGCAATTAAAAAAGCCCCTAGAAATGACTGGGAAATCTCTTATCAGCGGCTTTATAGGTAAGCCCTAAACTTTTTCTTTAAACCCCTCTATAATTTAACAAAAAATATTGATATTGATTATGAATATTCTTGAATATGGTTGTTTAAAGGCTCTTGTCGTAAAGAATCAGATAAAAGCCTGAAAAAAATTATAAAGTTTTAATTGTTATATTGGTGGGTATTATGTTGAAAATTAAAAATCTCTTATTTATGGCGGTTATAGGCTTAACGGTTGGGCTGGTGTTTTTTTCTGAAGGCATTAACCCTCTTGTTGCTAAAGAAAAAGAAACAAAAACTTCGATATACGAACAACTTGATCTTTTTGGTGATATTTTTGAACGTATCCGGTCAGAGTATGTTGAAGAAGTTTCGGCTTCTGATCTAGTTGAAGCAGCCGTAAACGGGATGCTCAGCTCTTTAGACCCTCACTCTTCGTACCTCCCTCCAGACGACTTTGAAGATATGCGCACTCAAACTAGTGGTGAATTTGGAGGCTTAGGCATAGAAGTTACTCAGGAGGATGGCTTTGTTAAAGTTATCACTCCCATGGATGATACACCAGCATACGATGCGGGAATACAAGCTGGAGATTTTATTACTGCTGTTGATGGGAAAACCCTTCTGGGATTAACTCTCGACCAAGCAGTTGATATAATGAGGGGGCCTGTTGGGGCTGAAATCATTATAACTGTAGTTCGAGAAGGAATTGATGATCCATTTGATGTCTCAATAATTCGGGATGTAATCAAGCTTACGGCTGTTAAATCCAGACGTGAGGGTGACAGTGTCGTTCTTAGAATTTCTGCATTTAACAAACAAACATCTCCCAATTTAAGGGATGGATTACGCAAGCAAATCGATGCTGCAGGGGGATTGAAAAATATTAATGGAATAGTTCTAGATCTCCGGAATAACCCCGGTGGTCTTTTAAGTGAGGCAATTGCTGTTTCAGATGCTTTTTTAGAAAAGGGAGAAATTGTATCAACTCGTGGAAGAAATCCAAATGACAGCAAAAGATTCAACGCAAGCTCAGGTGATCTTTCAAAAGGAAAACCAATAGTCGTCTTGATAAACAATGGCTCTGCATCAGCATCAGAAATCGTCGCGGGGGCACTACAAGATCATAAGAGAGCTGTAATAGTAGGCCAAAGAAGTTTTGGAAAAGGTTCTGTTCAAACCATCATGCCAGTTCGCGGCGACGGAGCAATGCGCCTAACTACTTCAAGATATTACACCCCGTCTGGGAGATCCATACAAGGTCTAGGGGTTTCACCTGATATCATAGTCAAACAACCTGTTCGCAAACCGCCTGGAGTGGTCGTAGAAGAAGAAAGGCCAAATCGTTCGGAAGCCAATTTAAGAGGGTCCCTTGATAACGACTCGATCACTAATGATCAAAGAGAATTACTTGAAGAAGAAAATACGAAAGCTGAAAAAGCCGCTGAGCTAAGAGAAAAAGACTACCAGCTT
The DNA here is from genome assembly GCA_027623875.1 of Pseudomonadota bacterium. Taxonomy (GTDB): domain Bacteria; phylum Pseudomonadota; class Alphaproteobacteria; order Rhodobacterales; family Rhodobacteraceae. Next base: position 8,205 of record JAQBUS010000013.1, on the reverse strand, counting down.
GCCTACGCGTTAGATATTCTAAAAGGACTTAGTGCACTATCTCTTAATAAAAAGTAGCACTTTAATTGGAGTAAGGGTAAGACTAAATGTCTTTTAACCATCATGAAACATTACCCTATAGAAAATGTGTGGGGATAATGGTTGTCAATAAAGACAAGAAGGTATTTGTCGGACAAAGAATTGATCATAGCTCAACCGCATGGCAAATGCCTCAGGGCGGAGTAGATGAGGGCGAATCTGAAAGTGATGCTTCTCTGCGAGAGCTCTCAGAAGAAACTGGAATAACAGAAGAGAAAGTTAGTTTAATTGCCGTAGGTAAGTCATGGGTTTCTTATGATTTACCTCCAGAGATGATTCCAAAATTATGGGGTGGGCAATACCGAGGTCAGAAACAGAAATGGTTTTTATATAGATTTAACGGTCTGGATGTAGACATAAATATCCGAAAAACCCATCAAGAGTTTTCTAACTGGTGCTGGATGGAAATTGATCAACTTTTAGATAATATCGTTCCATTCAAGCGTCAGGTATATACAGAAGTTATTAGAGAATTTCAGAACAATCTTTAGATAAACCTCTCAAAGCATAATAAACTAAAATCGATATAAGTTTTTAGATAAGAAATTCGGAGACTTTTATTAATGCCTCTTTTCCAAATACTTCTAGTTGCATTAATTCAGGGAATTACAGAATTTCTTCCTGTCTCTTCCTCTGCTCACCTAATTTTATTGCCGGAACTTACTAACCTAAAAGACCAGGGCTTAACTATCGATGTTGCAGTTCACCTCGGCACATTAGTTGCCGTTATAGTTTATTTCTGGACAGATGTTAAAAAACTCTGCTATGGCGCCCTAGAACTCGCTCAGTTTAAGAAGAACACTTCGTCTGCATTACTAACATTTTACTTGATTGTGGCTACAGCTCCAGTTGTTATTGCTGGTCTAATAATAAAGGTAGTTGGTTTTGATAGCACACTTAGATCAGTAGAAATCATAGGTTGGGCAATGATAGTATTTGGAATTGTCTTATACTGGAGTGACCAAAAAAGTACGAGTAAGAAATTTTTTCAGCAATGGGATCTTAGATCCGCTGTTATTCTGGGATTGTGGCAAGCACTAGCATTAATACCGGGAACTTCACGTTCAGGTGCAGTAATCTCTGGAGCCAGAGCCATCGGATTTCTAAGGGAAGACTCAGCCAAATTAGCAATGCTAATGTCTATTCCAACTATAATTGCATCAGCCACACTAGTGTCTGTAGAGGTTGTATCAAATGGGGACCTACTAATCGTTAAAGACAGCATTCTTGCAGCGTTCTTTTCTTTTATAACAGCCCTTGTTAGTATAAAATTAATGATGCGTTTTTTAAGGTATGTAAGTTTCACACCATACGTAATCTATCGAATAGCCGTAGGTCTAATTTTATTAATAATAGCTTATTCCTAAAACCATAACAGTTTATAGCGACCTACTTAAGTTCACTAAATTGTCCAGATGGGCGAAATTTCCACAAATAGGTTGGTAAAATTATTTCTAATGACGTTGGATTTATACCTAAATCTTTAAACGTTTTTAAGTCTCCTGATACTATATTATCCTTTTGAAGGTTTATAACCTGATCTTTAGTTATCGGTCCCTTTATAAGACCTAGAAAAACAGCCTTAATAATATCAAAACTTGTTCCCATCATAAATCCTAACCAAAAAGGTAAGTTAATAACCAGCCTCCTGCGCATAATTTCTTTAAGCATTTGGTCCATCAATTCAGAAAAAGAAGCTACCACCGGGCCACCAAGTTCATAAATACCAGGGTCAATATTTGAAACTGCTCCTAAAACCACTGCTTCCGCCACATCATCCACATAAACAGGTTGAAAATTTGTTTTACCTCCAACAATTGGTAAAACTGGAGACAACCTAGCCATAGCACCAAAACGATTAAAGAAATCGTCCTCAACCCCGAATATAATCGACGGCCTTAGTATGATTGCCAAAGGGAAATTCTTTAAAACACTTTCCTCTCCAAGAGCCTTTGTCCGAGCATACTCACTTCTACTATTAATATCTGCACCAATTGCTGAAACATGAACCATTCTTGAAACACCCAGTTCACTGGCTATACGAGAGACTCGATCTGCTCCCAAATTTTGGACGGAATTAAACTTATTCTTCCCGTTAGATTCCAAAATTCCAACACAGTTTATAACAGCATCTGCTCCTAGCATTACACTTCTAACACTGTCTTCATCCCGAATGTTGCATAAAACGGGTTCAATTTGTCCAACGACTCCATAAGTTTTTAAAAATATTGCCTCGTTTGGTCTTCTAGTTGCCACACGAACTCTTATGCCCTTTTTCGCAAGCCTTTGTACAATATAGCGACCAACGAAACCTGATCCACCAAAAACAGTCACAAGATTATTCATTTAAAATCCTCTTTTCTAGGTCTCATTTACCACAACGATAGAACTCGACAAGCAGAAATAAATTTAATGTTCGAAAGATTTAAAACTAACAGGCCTGTTAGTTTTAATCATGGTTCGCTGACATATATAAGGTGTAGTCATCTTCCATTGCTTACTTGCCTAGGTAATTTATTGTGTAACTGCTAGCTTTTTGGCCATAGTATAGCGTAACTCCTAAGGTGGTTGGAGAACTCAACAACAAAGACAGGGCAAAACATGTTAACAAATACTGACCTTATGGAGCTCACCGCATTTCGCCGTGAGCTTCACCGCCACCCGGAACTGTCTGGTGAAGAACTGCAAACAGCTGACACAATAGTCGACGCATTGAAACCATTGTCACCAACCCGCATCCTGACTGGGTTAGGAGGTCACGGCGTTGCAGCGATATTTGATAGCGGGACTGATGGCCCAACGGTCCTGTTTCGCGCAGAGCTTGATGCACTACCAATTGAAGAGCACAATGATATTGAATGGTCCTCGCAGATATCCGGAAAGAGTCATGTTTGCGGTCATGATGGCCACATGACAATGCTGCTTGCCTTGGGGCGTCTGGTTTCTCGGCAGCCAGTAGCACAGGGTCGTGTTATTCTGATGTTCCAACCTGCAGAAGAAGACGGCACCGGTGCAAAAGCCGTAGTCGCAGATCCTTTATATAAAGAAATCCAAGCTGATTGGGCGTTTGCTATTCATATCGAGCCTGGACAGCCGTTTGGACATGTCTCAACCTGTGCTGGGCTTATCAATTGTGCATCTTTAGGGCTGAAGATAAAATTGATCGGAAAAACAGCCCATGCGGCTGATCCTGAAGACGGGGTTTCCCCGACACAGGCTGTGGCCAAGCTGATCTCGGCACTTGATAGGCTTAAGCGTGGCAAAAAGATTGACCATGACTTTCGCATGGTCACAATCACCCATGTTCAGATTGGTGAGCCATCGTTTGGCGTGACACCCGGTAATGGCGTACTTTACGCCACTATGCGAACTGGTAAAGATGACGCCATGGATAACCTCGAGACTGCTGTCCGCAATCTTGCCATTGCAGTAGCCAACGAGTCAAATCTTGGCGTTGAGTTCGAGGTATCCGATAACTTTGCAGTCTCGATTAATGATGCTGATGCATATGAAATCGCAGCGACAGCCATGGAGGCTATCGGCGTTACCTATGGTGATGAGGGCGTGCCCATGCGTGCGTCTGAAGACTTTGGTGTGTTCGGGTGGAAGGCGAAGGCAGCCATGTTGTGTTTAGGACCGGGTAAGGGATATGCAGCCCTGCACAATCCTGACTATGACTTTCCCGATGATTTAATTCCTATTGGCAGTGCCATCTTTGACCGTATTGCGCGGGATTTATTAGGAACTGCGTAAACTTTATTAAAAATCTGTTTATAGGTATCTAGATCACTTGTTGTGCCATTTTATTAAATAAAACTGGTCTCGTACGATAAAACCGGCACTTGGATGAGTCACGAAGCCGCATTTGTAGAAAACAAAAGCAATTGATGCATTGTTCACTCACTTTTTAATTCAAAGTGTTCATTAGGAAAATATTTCTTTAACCTTATATCTGCTGTTCTCGCATGCCCTTCCATTCCTTCAGCACGGCTTATTCTAGCCGTAGCTTCCGCAATTTTTTTAGAGCCTTCTTTAGTAGACTTTTGCCATGTTACGGCTTTCATATATTTATGCACTGATAAACCACCTGTGTACCTAGCTGACCCAGCAGTTGGAAGTACGTGATTTGTCCCAGAGGCTTTATCTCCATACGCCACTGTTGTCTCCTCTCCTAAGAATAAAGATCCGTAACATGATAACCTTTCTAGCCACCAAGTTAAATTTTCAGCTTGGACTGTTAGGTGCTCCGGAGCATATTCGTCAGACGTGGAAGCCATGCTCTCCCTATCTTCGCACAAAATAACTTCTCCGAAGTCTCTCCAGGCTGCCTCAGCATTATCTCTATTTGGCTTTGGTAGTTCATTGATAATCGGTGGAACAAGATCTAAAACTTTATTTGCAAGTGCTCTATTATCGGTAACTAACCAAACTGGCGAGTTATACCCATGTTCGGCTTGTCCAACTAAATCAGTTGCAACTATCATCGGATCGGCAGATTTATCTGCCAAAATTAGACTGTCGGTCGGCCCTGCAATCATGTCTAATCCGACTCTGCCAAATAAGAGACGCTTTGCTTCTGCAACGAATTGGTTTCCCGGTCCTACTAATATATCTGCGCTTGGCAATCCAAAAAGTCCGTAAGTCATTGACGCTATCGCTTGGACGCCACCCATCGCCAGGATAACATCTGCTCCGCATAGATCAGCTGTATACACAATGGCTGGGTTTATCCCAATCTGTGCCCTGGGAGGAGAGCAAGCAGTTATATGATTACACCCCGCAACTTTTGCGGTGGTAACTGTCATTATTGCTGAAGCAACATGACTATAACGTCCTCCAGGTATGTAGCAGCCGACTGACTTACATGGGATATACTTTTGACCAACAGTAAAACCTGGGATTATTTCAATATCAAAATTATGTAAGGTCTCTTTTTGTGCTTCAGCAAAAGTACGTACATTGTCATACGCGAATTTAATGTCATCTTTTATTTTTTGAGGCACTTTAGCCTTTGCCTGCAAAATTTCATCTGGGGTTAAAATTAGATTACCATCATACTTATCAAATTTCAGGGCATACTCTTGTGCTGCAACTTCACCATTCATTTCAATGCTGTTTAAAATCTCCTGAACAGTATCTCTTATTTCGGTCAAAGACTCCGAAGCCATTTTTTTTGCTTTTTTTAAGTATTCACGTTTCATAAAAAATCACCCTGGTATTACCTTGTATTTGAGATGCACCTCTCAACATGTTATAATATCGTTAAAACAGCACCCCTAATTTGTCTGCCTACGGTCGCCTCTAGGTTTTGAACAAAAAGGTTAGTCAGACATAATAAAAATAGTGTCTATTATAAGTGGTCTGGCGACAATGGGGAACAGCCTAAAATAATATCGGCAGCCTTCTCTGTTATCATTTTTACGGTCTCATAAAGAGTGCTCGTGATTTGTACCAACATGGCAGAAGCATCACAAGCACGCAGACATTCTATCCCCCGAACACGGAGGATAGCAGCAATTAGAAAATTGGGCACGTTTAAACTAATAAGGTAGCAGAAACCGCTTTTTTCCAATCAGAATATTTTGTCTCTCTATCGCTAAAAGACATGACCGGATTAAAACGTTTATCCAGAGACCACGTTTTAGAAAACTCTTCTTGATCTGGATAAACCCCAGCATGCATACCAGCCAACCAAGCCACCCCAAGTGCGGTAGTTTCTAATACTTTTGGTCGATCGACTTGAACGCCAGTAATATTCGAAAGAAATTGCATAGTCCAATCACTTACAGACATTCCCCCATCAACTCGTAAACATCCTTTATGTTGAAATTTGGTTTGAGAGAGTCCATCAGGTGATTTTTCTTCTCCAAACCAATCTGAATGCATAGCTTCCAGTAAATCCCTTGTCTGGAAACCTACACTTTGCAAGGCAGCTCGAGTAAATTCTGCTGGTCCAGAGTTGCGAGCAAGCCCATAGATCGCACCCCGACATTCCGTATTCCAATAGGGCGCGCCAAGACCCGTAAAAGCAGGAACTAGAATTAAGTTTTGTAATTGATCAGCCGATTCCGCTAGACCCTGAGTATCTGAAGCCTTCTCAATAATATTCAACTCGTCTCGCAACCACTGGACAACAGATCCAGCATTAAAAATAGATCCTTCTAACGCATAAGTAGGTTTGCCGTTAAATTGATATGCAATAGTCGTAAGTAAACGATTTTTAGAGTGCACTGCTTTATCACCTGTATTCAGAAGTGCAAAACATCCAGTACCATAAGTTGATTTCATCATTCCAGGTTCAAAACAGGCTTGACCAACAATTGCAGCTTGCTGATCCCCAGCGACCCCAAGAATTGGAATCCGTCCTCCAAAAAGATCTTTTTGCGTATAACCAAAATGATCAGCCGAATTTTTGACTTGAGGTAACATTACCATCGGCACTTTCAACAATTCACAGATCTCTTGGCTCCATTGTCCTTTATGAATGTCATAAAGCAACGTACGCGCAGCGTTGGTGGCATCTGTGGCATGAACTTTACCTCCTGTAAGGTTCCAGATTAGATAGGAATCAACTGTTCCAAACAATAAATCCCCCCGCTCAGCTTTTGCTCGTGCACCCTCAACATGGTCCAATAACCATTTAAGCTTAGTTCCAGAAAAGTATGGGTCCAATAGCAACCCAGTTTCCAAAGTAATCATCTGTTCGTATCCTGTTGCCCGGAGTTGGGAACAGATATCTACTGTGCGACGGTCCTGCCAAACAATTGCATGATGAATTGGAACACCACTGATCTTATCCCAAACTAATGTTGTTTCTCGTTGATTAGCGATCCCAATTGCAACTATATCACTCGCTTCAAGCTTAGCTTGCTGTAATGCCATACGGCAGGTGCTGACCGTAGAGTTCCACAGATCTTTTGGATCATGTTCGACCCAACCACTGGCTGGAAAATATTGCTTAAACTCTTTCTGGGCTGCGGTTACAGGAATCATATTTTTATCAAAAATAATCGCCCGACTTGATGTAGTCCCCTGATCTAAAGCGAGGATATATGTCATGTCTAAACCTTTCTAAAACAGCTTATTCATCGCAATATATCCAAGTTTTATTTTATAAAACACTGGCGTTATCATTGTGCCCTTAAGCTTTTTATTCAGTATCACCTCTTTGCAGGCTCTTGAGCAATAAGAAACTCTGAAGCGATCACAGATTTCATGTCTAGACGTAAGCCAAAACTGATAAATCAGCAGATCACATCATCTACTATAAGGGTACACTCATTTTTTAGAAACCATCTCATCTCACTTGTCGGAATGGAATGAGGGTTGTTGCTATGAGAAAGATGTTCCAAATTTATACGATTTCTGAACAGTCAATATATGTGGCATATTTTTCAAAACTACGCAGGTATTACTATGATCTGCAATCTTTTGATTCTTCAACTTTATGGCTCAGCATTCTTCAAAAATCTTAATCTTAATCCTAATCTTAAAGGACTAAATTTATATTCTGTTAACTTCTAGCTGTTTAAACAGCTTCACAATAAACGACGTTGAATTCAATAAACTCTGGTCATACTCTTCAGAAGTTAATAGAACTCCTAACCAAAGCACAAAGGAGAAACATATCTATGATTACTGGTCTTATTGCTCCAATTCTGACACCTTTTGATGACAATCTTAATCTTGATCAAGCTCTCTATAATGAGCTTGCCAAAAACCTTCTACAAGCTGGGTGTTCCGGGTTGGCCCCTTTTGGGACTACCGGAGAGGCGTTATCTGTTAGTAATAATGAACGTAAATTAGCCCTAGAAGGGTTGGTAAAATCTGGCATAGACCCCTCCTTGTTGATACCATGTACTGTACTTTGCAATTTACCGGACACAATTAGTCTTTCACAGCACGCAATATCTTTAGGGTGTAAAGGCATAATGACCTTACCACCTTTTTACTTCAAAGGGATGAGTGATACCGGCCTCTACAATTATTACACTAAGCTAATAGAGGGAATAGGAAGCCCACTATTAAAAATATACCTTTACCATATTCCACAAGTCTCTGGCGTTGGCTTATCTATAGACCTTGTGAAAAAACTTTATACAGATTTTCCAGAGACGGTAGTTGGCA
>JAQBUS010000012.1 GCA_027623875.1 Pseudomonadota bacterium | reverse complement strand
ATAATAACCTCAATGTTGGTTATCTAGGACAGCCCCTTATTTTTTTAAGACACCCATAGTTTTTTGTTGATGATTTCTCTAAAATTTTGGAAATTACTTCAATATAACAAGTTATACTGATAGTTTAGCTTTTTATTGTGTTATCCAAGTTTTTTGTAACTTATCAAACTAAGAGAAAAGGAACTATTTTGCGATATTCAATTCAGTGGTGCCGTTCATTAATTTTTAATATTCAAATGTATCTTGCGCTGGCTCTAACCGCAGTAGTTTTTCTTCCTTGGATGATCGTAAGTAAAAACGGAGCACTTGGCGCCATTAAGTTCTATTCAAGGTATGTCCTTTGGACGGCTTCTTGGATAATTAATCTAAAGACAGAGGTTAGAGGCGAAATTCCTCGATCTTCGGTAATAATAGCAGCAAAGCACCAATCATTCTTAGATATTCTAATGATTTATAGTGTCATACCGAATGGATACTTCATTATGAAACGGGGACTTTTATATATACCTCTTTTCGGCCAATATGCTTACAGATTGGGTTGCATTCCGGTGAGTAGAGGTAAAAGAGGCAGAGCAATATTCCAAATGCTTAAGGATGTTGAAAAACGTAAAGTGACGGGTGGTCAGCTTGTGATATATCCTCAGGGAACAAGAGTAGCCCCAGGCTCAACGAAGCCATATAAAATTGGAGTTGCTTTGATATACGAGAGGCTCTCTCTGGTTTGTATACCTGTTTCAACAAATGCAGGTCTTTTTTGGCCTCGTCGGAGTATTTATAGGAGTTCTGGTAAAGCTATTGTTGAGTTTCTAAAGCCTATACCAGCAGGTCTAGACAAGAATAAATTTTTATCTTGTCTAGAGGAGGTCATTGAACTTTCTTCGGAAGAGTTAACAACAGAAGCAAAAATATCTAAGAGCTAAATTCAGCATTAGGCTGCCAAGCCAGCGGTTCCCATATTAAGATATTTTTGCCGTCTGCTCTTAATTAAATTATCACTGATTTGCCCATCAAGATCTTTTAGTGCTTCATTTATGCTGAGCCCAACTGCTTCAATAGTTTTACTCTTGTTTCTTTGGGCTCCACCGCTGGGTTCGGGTATTATTGTGTCGCATACACCTAATTTTTTTAAATCTTGTGCGGTTAGTTTTAGTGCAATGGCTGCTTCCCGCATTTTTTCAGGGTCCTTCCATAAAATAGAGGCGCAACCTTCAGGACTTATTACTGAATATACCGAATGTTCCAACATCAGTACTTTATCTGCTGTAGCAAACGCGACAGCACCACCCGAACCTCCCTCACCAATTATTACTGAAATTAACGGGACGCCAATTTCTAAACACTTCTGTGTTGATCTAGCTATTGCTTCTGACTGGCCACGCTCTTCCGCCCCTTTTCCGGGGTAAGCCCCTGGTGTATCAATTAGCGTTACAACTGGAAGTTTAAAGCGATTTGCTAAATCCATCAGCCGAATAGCTTTTCTATAACCCTCAGGACGCGCCATTCCAAAGTTCCGTTCTATTCTAGTTTTGGTGTCATGGCCCTTTTCATGGCCAATAACGATCAAAGAGTGTTCTCCAAATCTAGCAAGACCTCCCATTACAGCATGATCATCTGCAAAATTTCTATCTCCGGATAAAGGAACATATTCTTCGAAGAGTGCTTTAAGGTAATCCTGACAGTGGGGGCGTTCTGGATGTCTCGCCACCTGACACTTTTGCCAGGGTGAAAGGTTTTCATATAAGTTCTTAAGAAGGTTTTTTGCCTTGGTGTCTAAAGTTTTAAATTGGCTTCCTAAGTCAAGGCCATCTTTTTGATGAGATGCTTCACGCATTTCATCAACTTTACTTTCGATTTCAGCAAGTTCTTTTTCGAACTCGAGGTAGGTAACCATAATTTCATCCTGTTTTTGCCGAAGGTTTAGCCGTTTATATTACTAATATTATTTGGAGTCAGCCGATTAATATAACGAGCCAACAAACTTAATTCTACCACAGCTTTATAAAGTTGTTAACTGTCTTTAGAAATCATTTCATATTGATCCACTATAACTCTAGCTTGTTTTATGGATGCAATATCTACTAACCGGCCTTTGTAGACTGTTGCTCCTTCGCCTTTTGCGTTTGCTAATTCCATAACGGATAATATTTCTTTAGCTTCTGACACTGTTTCTTCGGATGGAGTAAATACAATATTTGCCAATTCAATTTGTTTTGGATGAATGGCCCACTTCCCAACCATCCCAAGAGTTGCTGATCTTTGGGCTTGCGCCAAGAATCCAGCATCATCAGAAAAATCTCCGAAGGGACCATCTACTGGTAGAAGCCCATTTGCCCTGCAAGCCGCCACAATAGAAGTTTGAGCCCAATGCCACGGATCACCCCAGTATTTATTGTTTTCGTGAACCATATAGTAGTTTTTTTGGGTTCCCCCAATCCCAGTAGTTTGCATCCCCATCGATGCAGCAAAATCCGCTGCCCCCAGAGATATTGCTTCAATTCTCGGAGAAGACTTAGCTATTTTATTAATATTAGTTATACCAGCTGCTGATTCTATTATTAGTTCAAGTTTTACTTGCCTATCTCTATTGATATTTTTTTCCACTGCTGTGACTAATGCATCAACAGCATAAACATCTGAAGCACACCCAACTTTAGGTATTAAGATTTGATCTAAGCGGTTACCCGATAGATTAATTAGGTCTATAATGTCGGTATACCAAAAGGGTGTATCCAACCCATTAATACGTACGGACAAAGTTTTTGTTCCCCAATCGATATCTTTTATTGCATTTATAATATTGGCTCGAGCTATGGATTTATCTTTTAAGGAAACCGAGTCTTCTAAATCTAGATTGATAACGTCAGCTTTTGATTTAGCCATCTTTATGAAGATTTCAGGTCTAGATCCTGGACCAAAAAGTTGACATCGATTTGGTCTGATCGGTGGAGTTGGTTGATTTTTAAAGCTCATTTTGGCTGTGTCTCCTCAATTATCTTATTATGATAGCACCTGAAACAATAATATTAGCTACCGAGGGTCGTGACCTATTCTAACAAGCTGTTTTCCAAAATTCTTTCCTTCCAAGAGATTCAAAAATGACTGAGGAGCTGACTCTAAACCCTCAGATATAGTTTCCTTGTATTTTATTTTTCCATTGCTAACTAAAGGTGCGACTTCTTTGTGAAATTCTTCCATTCGATCATAGTGATCAAATATAATAAAACCACAAACCCGTAAGCGTTGTCGAAGAATTGCACCCCAGGCAACTGGAATTGGTGAGGCATTTTCCATACCCTTTGGTGAATACCATGCGATCATTCCACAAACAGCAATCCTTCCAAAAGTATTCATTAGGGGTAAAATTGCTTCAAGAGTTTTCCCCCCAACATTCTCGAAATAACAATGTATACCGTCAGGGCTCGCGGCACTTAATCGCACTCTGAGTTCCTTAACGTCTAAAGATTTATGATCTATACAAATATCATAGCCCAATTCTTCAATCGCAAATTTTGTTTTAGCTGGGCCACCAGCCACACCGATAACTCGCATCCCTTTTAACTTAGCTAACTGCCCCACAAGACCACCCACTGCACCGGTTGCGGCTGATACGACAATTGTTTCGCCTTTTTTCCCTTTTAGTATGTCATTTAGGGCTACCCAAGCGGTTAACCCTGGCATGCCCAAGATCCCGACGCTCGTAGATATAGGGGCTATTGAGGGATTGATTTTTTGAACACCTACACCATTAGATATGCCGTGGGTGGCCCAACCGAGACGTGCAACAACAATATCGCCGATAGCATAGTCTTTATTATTAGAGTTGATGATTTCTGCTACACAGCCACCTTCCATTGTGTCACCGAGCTCTACAGGAGCAGAATATGACTTTGCATCGTTCATTCGACCCCTCATGTATGGATCCAAAGAGAGCCATATTGTTCTTGCTAAGAACTCACCGTCTTTGAGCTTTGGCATAACTACCTGATCCAAACGAAAGTTATCTAGTTCTGCATTCCCTGCGGGTCTGCTAGCTAGAACAATTCTACTGGCTTTCTGTGTCATATTGGTTCCTTATAAAAGTTTACACAAAATAAGACTGTGGCTGACTTATTAAATTTACTGAAGATCTTTGAATGCCTTTTGCATACGTTCAACGGCTTCTATAACCCGAGATTTAGGAGTTGCTATATTGAATCTCATATAAGTTTCCCCACCTTTACCCATCTCGGACCCATGAACGGTCGTTATCTTAGCGCTTTTTTCTATACGACTTGTAAATTCTTCTCTAGACATACCAGTCCCAGAAAAGTCTACCCATGCTAAATACGTACCTTCTGCCGGCATAGCTTTACAGCCAGGAATTTTGTCGATGCCAGAATTGAAAATACGAAAATTTTCTGCTAAATAAGTTAGTAAGCTGTCCAGCCAATTTGCAGCACCTTCTGAATATCCCGCTGTCGCAAGATGAATTCCTAAAGCATTTGGCCCTAGACCTAAGGATTTCATCTTCCTCTCAAAAATCGTCGCAAGCTTGGTATTGCTGATAATAACATTTCCGGTATGAATTCCAGCAATATTGAAGGTTTTTGTATTGGCAGTGAGCATGATTAAGTGATCATTTATTTGGGGCGCAGCAATAGGCATTACTGTATGAGTGCTGCCAGGCATAATTAGATCATGGTGAATTTCGTCGCTCACAAGTAAGAGTTCATTTTCTTTACAAAAATCAGCAACTTCATTTAATTCGCTAGGTGACCAAACCCTACCGCCAGGATTATGAGGAGAGCAAAAAATCAACATCGTTTCTTTTCCGGATAACTGTTTTTTATACTTGGCAAAATCCATCCGGTATTTGCCGTCTTCGAGTAGCAAAGGAAACTCTTTAATTTTTCTATCTGTAGCATTTAACACATTAAAAAAGGCGTGATACATAGGGGTAAACATAATAATTTCGTCTTCGGGCTTTGTGAATGCATCAACACATAACGCCATTCCATTAACTAACCCGTGTGTCGCAAATATTTTACTTTTCCCAATGTCCCAGTTGTGACGGGTTTTCATCCACCATTTAATTGAATTTTCATATTCCGTAAAATCAGCAAAATAACCATAGAAACCATGTTGATTCAACTCACGTAATTTGTTCTGAATTTCCTTTGGTGGTCTGAAGTCCATTTCTGCTACATGCATGGGTAGTCCCTCATCTTTAGAAATACCGTAAGATTCCTCCATTCTGTCCCATTTAGCGCTATGAGTGCTACGGCGTTCGAATAGTTCGTCAAAGTCCATTTGTATCTCCTAGTTGACCCTTGTTTTCGATAGGCTTAGGGTCGCCTTGTTTTAATAAATTGGCAAGTATAAAAATAAATAAAATTAGAAGGTTTTTGTAGAATAAAATGAGTGCCACGGTATGCCAATAAAATCGATTTTAATTCACCCGGACAAGAGATTGCGGACAAAGGCAGTAGAGATTATTGATCTTTCAGATGAATATATCAAGTTAGCAGATACAATGTTAGAAACTATGTATGCCGCACCTGGGATAGGGTTAGCAGCACCTCAAATCGGGTCGCTCTTACGTTTGATTGTTTTAGATTGTAATAAAGTAGAAGAGAGCGAGTTCCGGCCTTTGCAAATGTTTAATCCCAAAATTATGGAGTTTTCTGAGGAGAGAGATATCCAAGAAGAAGGTTGCCTTTCGATTCCAGATCAATTTGGGGAGGTCGAACGACCCTCGGTAGTTAGCGTAGGCTGGGTCGACAAGACGGGCATTGAAAAAAAAGAAACTTTTGAAGGAATATGGGCTAGGTGTATTCAACATGAAATTGATCACCTGGAAGGTAAGTTATTTATTGATTATTTAACACCTTTGCGCCGTCAACTTATAACTCGCAAAATGAAAAAACTTAAGAAAGGAATCAATCAAAAATGATTAGAGAAATTCTGCAATATCCAGACCCTGGTTTGCGTTTATTATGCTCTCCTTTAATAGAGGTTTCGGAAGATACAAAAATAATCATCGGTGACATGTTTGAAACGATGTATGCTGCGAATGGGAGGGGCTTAGCTGGCCCACAGATTGGCTTTCCTTACCGTGTCCTTGTAATGGATACAGCCTGGAAGGATGGAGCACCCAAACCATTAGAAATGATAAATCCGGAAATTTTAGATAAATCCGAAGAGACACAGTTCAACGAAGAGAGATGCCTGTCTATTGCAGGAGAGCCTATTGAAGTGACCCGAGCAAAAAATATTCAGGTTATGTGGCTGGATCAAAATGGTGAACAGTTTCGCAGGAGTTTTAGTGATTTTTCTGCGGCCTGTATTTGTCATGAGGTTGATCATCTTGATGGCAAGTTAATTTTAGATAAATTAGTAATGTCATCGGGATAGACGGTAATATATGCGGATAGTTTTTTTTGGAACACCAGAGTTTTCAACAATAATATTAAATGCTTTAATAGCTGCTGGTCATGAAATTATCTGCGTGTATAGCCAGCCTCCAAGGTCTGCTGGGAGAGGGCAAAAAATACAAAAATCGTCTGTTCATGTTCAGGCAATTAAAAGTGACCTATTAGTAAGAACGCCAGAAAATTTTATAGAAGATATAACTATTCAGGAATATTTGGGGCTAAATGCTGATTGTGCTGTGGTTGTTGCCTACGGTCTTATTTTACCAAAAGAGGCCAATCGGTTAGGAAGTTTTAATATTCATGCATCAATATTGCCGAGGTGGAGAGGAGCAGCACCAATACAAAGAGCAATTATGGAAGGAGATACCATAACTGGAATTAGTATAATTCGAATGGCAGAGGGTTTGGACACGGGTCCCGTTATAAATGAAGCAAAGACAAAGATAAATGAATTAGAAACGGCAGGCCAATTGAATCAGAGGTTGGCTAATTTAGGAGCAGAACTAATAGTGAGGACACTTCCAAGGCTTGAAACGTTTATCGAAACTGAGCAATCTAGTCTGGGTATTTGCTATGCAAAGAAAATATCCAAGCTAGAGGCGAGAGTTGACTGGGCCAAACCAGCTGAAGAAGTGAGTGGGTTAATTCGGGGGTTATCTCCGTTTCCGGGGGCTTGGACAACGATCGACGGTGAAAGAGTCAAACTGCTCGAATGTCGAGTTGTTAGTAAGCATGGAAAGCCGGGAGAAATACTGGATGGCTTCACTGTAGCCTGTTCCACTAGCGCAGTTGAGATTATTTATGTTCAAAAACCTGGGCGGAAATCAATGAGTGCTGTGGATTTTTTAAGAGGAAATAAACTGCCAAAAAAATTAGTTTGATTTAAGTTTAAATCAAGATGGACTTGTTTATGTTTTTTGGTATGGGATCATTCCAGTTTTTGCCAATATATCCACCCGCTCATTTTCAATATGACCGGAGTGTCCTTTAACCCATTCCCATTTTACTATATGTTTTGATGACGCTTGATCTAATTGTTTCCAGAGGTCCTCATTCTTAACGCTTTTTTTTGCAGCGGTTTTCCAGCCATTAAGTTTCCAATTTGGCAACCATTTGGAAATTCCGTCCTTAACATATGTACTGTCAGTGTGAATTGTAATCTTCGATTGGCGATCTAAGCTTTCAAGGGCTCTTATTGCAGCGATTAATTCCATTCGATTATTAGTCGTGGCCTTTTCGCCACCTTTTAATTCTAACTCTTTCAAAACCCTACTGTCTTTCGATGCAATGATTAGGGCGCCCCAACCTCCTGGTCCGGGGTTTCCAGAGCAAGCACCATCTGTGTATATTTTAATATTCATTACATCATTATTCCGATTAAGAGACACCCACTAACTAATAGAGTCAGGGGTATACGTAATTTCATCCACCATCTTGGCGCAAGTTTTTTCAAAAAGAAATAACTGTCAAGCAACAAAATTGTTATGAAGCAAGTTAAGAGGTAAATTAGCGAAAGTTTAGGATAGTACCCTAAAGAAAAGAAATGCCCTGGTATTATTGGTATAGAGATTAGTGCAGGAATAACGCTTAAAGCATAAACCTTATTAGATTTATTAGAGGGGTTACTCGCTGCAAAGCCCCATAGAGTTCCTGACATAAAACTCAATATTATAGCACCATAGACAACCAAAACTTTTTTTATTTCAACGTTATCTGCCAAAATAATTGGAGAGTTAGGGTTATGGCTTTGAAGAAAGATTAGAGAGGCACAAAGAAAAAAGGGAACCAGACCTAGAGAGCTAATTAAGAGTGCTGCTTTTGGGACACGCGTCATGTATTTTCTCGAAGAACTTTAGGAACTTTGAATTCGATATTTTCTACTGCAGTCTCAATTATTTCAACCGTTACTTTGAACTTTTTCTTAAACGCCTCTATAACTTGATCTATCAATTGATCGGGGGCAGATGCTCCAGCTGTTAAACCTATGGAGTTTATCCCGGTTAAATTTTCCCAATCAATTTCGTGGGCTCCCTGAATCAACTGAGCATACGTGCATCCTGCTCTCAGTCCTACCTCAACTAAACGATTTGAGTTAGATGAATTAGGAGCCCCAATTACCAGTATCCTGCTGGTTTTAGAGGCAATTGCCTTTACTGCTGCCTGTCTGTTTGTAGTCGCATAGCAAATATCCTCTTTGTGAGGGCCAACAATTTGTGGAAATCTTGCTTGGAGAGCTGAAATAACTTCGCTTGTGTCGTCAACAGAAAGAGTGGTTTGAGTTATAAACGCCAGTTTTTTTTCATCTTTTGGAGTAACCGAATCTATATCACTCACTTTCTCAACTAGCATTACTTCACCTTTTGGTAGTTGACCCATAGTTCCTATGGTCTCTGGGTGACCTTGATGTCCGATCATAACAAGCTGTCTGCCTAGAGAGCTGTGGCGTTCTGCTTCAGTATGAACTTTCGTGACTAAGGGGCATGTTGCGTCCACAAATGTCAGAGCTCTATTTTTTGCTTCTTCTAAAACAGATTTTGGCACTCCGTGTGCAGAAAAAATTACTGGGCGATCGTCAGGACAATCTTTCAACTCCTCAACGAAGACAGCGCCTTTTGCGCAAAGTTGATCGACAACAAACTTATTATGTACAATTTCGTGACGAACATAAACAGGCTTGCCCCATTTTTCCAAAGCTAGCTCCACCATTTTTATTGCTCGGTCGACGCCAGCACAAAAACCTCTAGGAGCCGCAAGATATATCTTTAAGACTGGTTTTGACATATTTTTCCAATTAAAATATTAAACTAGAATAAATTACTTAATAAATTTAGTATTTTGTGTATTCACGATGTTAGTTTAAGGATTATAATTTAAAGTTAAAAGGTATCTCGAAATATTTAAATTTATTCTAAATCGACTTACCAAACTTATTAATAAAGTTAAATTACTTCTCTTAATTTTTATGGAAAAAAAATGAAAGATTCTTTTGAGTCAGCACTAGTTGCATTTGGTAGTAACTATGAGTCCAAGTTTGGGTCACCCAGAGAAACAATTTTGTATTCCATAGAAAAACTTCAAGAAAAATCTACAAAACTATTAAAAGTAAGCGATTTCTATTTATCTCAAGCATTCCCTGCTGGAAATGGACCAGATTATGTAAATGCAGTTGCAAAGTTTCAGACAAAGCTAAATGTGAACGAGCTTATGATTAAGCTGCACCAAATTGAAAACTTGTGTGAAAGGAAACGATTCAAGCGGTGGGGATCCAGAACATTAGACCTTGATCTTATATCATTCGGGAATCAGATTATTCCAAACACGGAAGGCTTTTTAAAGTGGGCTAATTTGTCGTTAAAAAAACAATACGAAGAGGCCCCTGCTTCCTTAATACTGCCCCACCCACGAATTCAAGATAGATTGTTTGTGCTTTTGCCTCTCAGAGATGTGGCATTAAACTGGTCTCATCCAGTTTTTAAAAAAAATATTGAAGAGTTGCTCTCTAATTTTTCAGAAAAAGAACATAAAGCGGTTAAGAGAATTAAGATTGAAATTAACTAATTTTTTTGTTGTAATTACTGAAATGAAAGAATAGTAGCGTCACTATTGATTACTTTAAATTAGCTGGAGTTTATAATGGCCCGTGTGACGGTTGAAGATTGCATCGATAAAGTACCTAATCGTTTTGAGTTGGTTATGTTGGCTGCTCATAGGGCTAGAGAGATATCTTTAGGATCTTCTATTACTGTTATGAGAGATAATGATAAGAACCCTGTTGTAAGCCTCAGAGAAATTGCTGACGAAACTCAAACCGCAGATGAACTTAGAGAGCGTTTAATAGAAAGCAATCAAAATCAAATCGAGGTAGATGAAATTGAAGATGATGAAATGGCGCTACTGATGGGTGTAGAAGATGACACCGCTATTAGTGAAGAGATGTCCGAGGAGAATCTCTTAAGAGCTTTAATGGATGCTCAATCCGAAAAATAGAATTTAGATATATGGGGCTGGCTTTTTTATGATTAAAGTCAATGAGCTTATCGGCCTGATTAAAGCTTATAATCCTAAAACAAATTATCAACTTATAACCCAAGCTTATCAGTATTCAAAAAATATGCACCGAGGTCAACTTAGGAGATCTGGAGAACCATATTTTATGCATCCCGTAAGTGTCGCTGCCCTATTAACAGAACAACGGTTAGATGATGCAACTATTATTACAGCTCTCCTGCATGATACTTTAGAGGATACTAAATCGACGTATAATGAGGTCGAAAAAATTTTTGGTCCAGAAATAGTGGGTTTAGTTGAGGGAGTTACAAACTTAACGAACCTCCAGCTAAATTCTAGCCAGACTAAACAGGCTGAGAACTTCCGAAAACTTTTTATGGCTATGTCTAAGGATTTACGCGTTATTTTAGTTAAGTTGGCTGATCGTCTTCATAATATGCGAACTATAAAGCACATGAGTCCTGAGAAACAGCAGAAAAAATCGATTGAGACAATGGATGTTTTTGCACCTTTAGCAGGACGAATAGGCATGCATTGGATGAGAGAAGAGCTCGAGGACCTTGCGTTTAGGGTTCTGAATCCCAAGGCTAGAGCATCAATAATAAGACGCTTTATTACTTTACAAAAGCAAACTGGCCGAGTTGTGCCAAAAATTACTGAAGATATTAAATTTGAGCTGGAAAAAGCTAATATAACCAGTGAGGTCTTTGGGAGGGCCAAGAAACCTTATTCTGTATGGAGAAAAATGGAAGAAAAAAAACAAGGGTTTTCTCAACTTTCAGATATATACGGATTTCGGATAATTACGATCTCAGAAGATGATTGCTATCGTACATTGGGTGCTATTCATCAGAGATGGAGATCAGTCCCTGGGAGATTTAAAGACTATATTAGTCAACCAAAATCAAACGGGTACCGTTCTATTCACACCACGGTTTCTGGGAGGGATGGTACACAAGTCGAAGTACAAATTAGGACTCGGCAAATGCATGATGTTGCTGAAACAGGTGTTGCAGCACATTGGTCTTACAGAGACGGTATGCGAGTCAATAATCCATTTACTATAGATCCTTCGACTTGGGTTTCTAATATGAATGACCGCATAGGACATCCAGAAGATCATGAGGAGTTTTTAGAGCATGTGCAGCTTGAAATGTATACGGATCAGGTATTTTGCTTTTCTCCAAAAGGAGAGGTCATTAAGCTACCACGGGGTGCTACGCCACTAGATTTCGCCTATGCTATTCATACACGCATTGGTAATTCATGTGTTGGAGCAAACGTGAATGGATTGAGGGTGCCCCTTTGGACAAGGCTTCGCAATGGACAATCTGTGACTATTATTACGGCAGGTAACCAAAAACCGCAACCCACTTGGAACGATATTGTCGTTACGGGGAGAGCCAAATCGGCTATCCGTAGATCTCTTAGAGAAGAGCATAAAGATTCTTTTATTAAGCTTGGTAGAGAGCTAGTTCGCTCTGCTTTTGAACATATTGGCAAGAGATCCACTGAAAAGGCGTTAACGATAGCAGCAAAGGAACTTAACCTAAAAGATGTATCTAACTTGTTAGAGTTGGTTGGCTCTACGGACTTGTCGTCTAAGGACGTTGTTAATGCAATTTATCCGGATTTAGTAAAAAAGTCAGGAATAGAGCCCCTGGATCCGATGCGCGCAGTAATCGGTTTGCCAAGTGGAGTTCACGTTAAGAGGTCGCGGTGTTGCTTGCCTGTCCCACCCGAGAGGATCGTTGGAATTAAACATAAAGGGGATGGAGTGTTTGTGCATTCGATTGATTGTGGCGCTTTGATGGAGCTTGAAGAGCATCCAAATCGGTGGGTCGATGTGCATTGGGATACAGGCAAACATTCTGCGACTAACACAGTAACCTTAAATATTACTATCGGGAATGATTCTGGAGTTTTAGGAAGAATATGTTCATTAATCGGAGAACAAAGAGCAAATATCTCAGACCTTCACTTTATTGATAGGAAGCCAGATTATTTCCGTATTTTAGTTGATGTTGATGTGAGCGA
This sequence comes from Pseudomonadota bacterium, assembly GCA_027623875.1. Taxonomy (GTDB): domain Bacteria; phylum Pseudomonadota; class Alphaproteobacteria; order Rhodobacterales; family Rhodobacteraceae. The sequence continues at coordinate 2,081 of JAQBUS010000012.1, read as the reverse complement.
TTTTGAACACCTTCATGGAATTATGATAGCAATTGAGGCCGATACCGATGTGGCCGCTTTGGAGAGACATAGAGACATAGCATTAAAGCCGTATTTGAATTAATTAAGTTTCTAGAAAAGGATTGTAGATTGTTTAAACGACGTACACCAAAAACATGGATAGTGTGGCTCCGGCACTTGCTATGGCCTTTGGGTGGATGGAATAGAGCTTTTGAGTATATCACATATCGGTTAAAACGTTTACCAGATTCTCCACATAGCATATCATTAGGGCTTTCCGCAGGCGTGTTTGCATCTTTTACACCATTTTATGGGTTTCATTTTGTAATAGCCTTTCTGATCGCAAGATTGCTTAGAGGAAATATTTTAGCATCTTTAACAGGCACCTTTTTTGGCAACCCCTTAACTTACGTGCCGATAGGAATAATATCTTTAGAACTTGGAGACGTAATTTTAGGTACCCATTCATCTTTTAAAAATAGGGCCTTAGAAAATTTTTCGGGTGCTTGGGATGATCTGGGCAATAATATTATTGCCTTGTTCTCAAGCCAAGAATTTACCTGGCATCGATTGGAAATCTTTTTTTATGACGTGTTTCTGCCGTATTCTGTAGGGTGTATCATTCCAGGGATTACGTTTGCATGCCTATGTTATTTTATAAGCTTCCCTTTAATTTCAGCCTACCAAAATAGGCGCCGGGGTTTCATAAAAAAGAAAATATCTAAGTTTAGGAAGAAAAAAGACCGATCCTAATCTGGATTATTATCATAACAAGGGACAGCAGCCTTTAAGGGGCAATAATTTTGGGTAAATAATTTAATAATGTTAAGTTATGCTAATAAACATATATGATATACCAATAATGCTAAGTTAGGATCTGTCGATGAACAAAACAAAATTAAGATTAGGAGTGAATATCGATCACGTTGCAACTGTTCGGAATGCGCGAGGTGGTTTTTTCCCGGATCCAACTAGAGCTGCTAAAATGGCAGAAGCTGCAGGCGCTGACGGTATAACAGCCCATCTCAGAGAAGACAGAAGACATATTACAGATAAAGACATAGAAAGCTTGGTAAAAAATTTAAAAATACCACTTAACTTTGAAATGGCCGCAACATATGAAATGCAAAAAATAGCATTGAAATATAAACCTCACGCTGTCTGCCTTGTTCCGGAGAAAAGAGAAGAGAGAACAACTGAAGGTGGACTTGAGGTCGCGCGGGAAGAGAATAAATTAGCTCACTTTATTGCCCCGTTGCAAGAAGCTGGAAGTCGCGTATCCATTTTTATTGCGGCAGACCAAAGGCAAATAGAAGCTGCTAATCGTATAGGGGCACAGGTTATTGAACTTCACACAGGCGCATATTGTGATCTCCATGCTGAGGGTCATTTTGAGGAAAGAGATGCGGAACTTAAGCGCTTACGAGAGATGGCTGCGTATGCTGATAGTTTGGGCTTAGAGGTGCATGCTGGCCATGGCTTAACTTATGAGACCGTAGTAGCAATTGCCGAGTTCCCCGAACTTGTAGAGTTAAATATAGGGCACTTTCTAGTAGGAGAAGCAATATTCAGTGGGCTGCAATCTACGATTTCCGAAATGAGGCGCTTAATGGATGAATCTAGAGGTTTGTTTCTTTAATATAGATATAATCAAATTAAATGAGAGAAAAATGATAATTGGAATTGGTACTGATTTAGCAAATATCGATAGAATAGCATCAACTTTGGAGCGATTTGGAGATAGGTTTCGTAATAGGGTTTTTACTAAGGAAGAACAGGCCAGGGCAGAAAATAGAGAAAACTTTGCTGGCACGTACGCTAAGCGTTGGGCTGCTAAAGAAGCTTGCTCTAAGGCTCTCGGAACAGGTCTTAGGATGGGCATTTCCTGGAAGGATATGACTGTTAGTAATCTTAGCACCGGCCAACCCACCATGAAGCTCAACGGTTGGGCCAAAAGGCGGCTGGATTTTTTAACCCCGAAAGGCTATGAGCCAGTGATTCATGTGACGTTGACGGATGACTATCCTTGGGCGCAAGCTTTTGTTCTAATAGAGGCATTGCCTCGTCTCGATCTAAGTTAA
>JAQBUS010000011.1 GCA_027623875.1 Pseudomonadota bacterium | reverse complement strand
TAATTTTCTTGGTGGTTCTTGTTTTTATAATCAGGTTTTTTGTGAAACCAGTAAATAATTTAACTCCGATGATTGAGCAGTTAGGTCAGCTTAATCATGCTATTCAAGCCCTAAATGGTGCGCAATCTCTTCTTGCTGGTAATGTTGAAAATATAAATAAGACACAGACAATATCTGTTCAAAATATTGAGACCAGGCTTGCTGAAGTTCAACAGAAAATGTCTGATAACCTTCACGATAATGCAATAAAATCCGCAAGATCTTTATCGGATTTGCAGGCCCAGATGAAAGAAAATCTGAGTAGTTCTTCTGAGAAAACAACTAAGTCACTTACACAACTTCAAGAACGACTTGCTACCATTGATAAGGCTCAGTTAAATATTGAGAAGCTTTCCGGAAATGTATTAGACTTACAGGATATACTATCAAATAAACAAACTCGAGGAGCTTTTGGAGAAATTCAATTAAATGATATTGTATACAAAGCCTTGCCATCAGATAGCTATTCATTTCAACACACTTTAACCAATGGAAAAAGAGCGGATTGCTTGATCCACTTACCCAATCCTCCGGGCCCAATTGTAATCGACGCAAAATTTCCCTTAGAGGCATATGAGATGTTAGTCTCAGCAAAAACTAGTGATGAAAAGACCAAGGCGCTTTCCCTTTTAAAGCAATCGGTTCGATTTCATATAAAAGCGATTTCTGACAAGTATATAATCGAGGGGGAAACTGCGGATGGAGCACTTATGTTTCTTCCATCTGAGGCAGTGTATGCGGAGTTACATGCCAAACTTCCTGAAGTTGTTAGAGAAGGATTCACAGCAAAGGTTTGGATTGTCTCGCCTACAACATGTATGGCTACTCTGCATACAATGCGAGCTATTCTAAAAGATGCTCGTATGAAGGAGCAAGCTGGAGAAATTAGATCTATGCTAAAACTTTTGCATAGGGATGTTGAGTTGGTTGTAGAGAGGGCAGAGAAATTAGAGACCCATTTCTCGCAGGCTCGCAAGGATCTAGACGGCATAACTACGGCAGCTGAACGAGCAGGAAAGCGAGCGCTTAAACTGGATAACTTTGACTTCGAAGAGGTTGAAAACAAGCCTTCGGAGCCCGTAATGCCCTTAGAGTAAAGGGACTAATATTTTATTTAACTGGAGCAATTCATGAAGCTTGATATTGGTAGCTATAAACCAAGGCGTATAGCCGTTATCGGTGCAGGAATTTCAGGGATGGGTGCTGCATACCTGTTGTCTGAAGCGAACGAGGTCGTTCTTTTCGAAGCTGAAAACCGTCTAGGGGGTCATGCTAGAACGGTTACTGCTGGCCGGTGGGGAAATCAGCCGGTTGATACTGGGTTTATTGTATTTAACGAGCTAAATTACCCCAATTTGATGGAACTTTTTAAAGAGCTTGATGTTAAGATAGTTAAAAGCAACATGACATTTGGGGCGTCTTTTGGTGGAGGAAAGTTAGAATATGGTTTGGCAAGCCTCAATTCACTTTTTGCTCAGAGGCGGAATGTATTTAAACCAAAATTTATAAGAATGCTCAAGGATATTACTCGCTTTAATGCACTCGCTGAGAGTCTGTCTGAGGATCCGGGTATGACCATAGATCAATTGTTAATTAAAATAGGGACTAGTTCTTGGTTTAAAGAGTATTATCTTTTTCCTCTGACGGGTGCTATCTGGTCAATGCCCGCCGAACAAATGACTAATTTTCCAGCTAAATCTTTAATTAATTTTATGAAAAACCATGCTCTGTTAAGCGTGAGTGGTCAGCATCAATGGCTTACACTTGAGGGAGGGTCGATAAGTTACGTTGAAAAGCTGGCAGAGAAAATGCGTTTTAGAAACGTTGAAATAAGGCTCGGGTGTCCAATACGGTGTGTTCAGAGACTCGCAGGTTCAGTTAAAATAGAGACTGGTGCGGGGTTATTTGAAGATTTTGAAGAAGTAGTGTTTGCTACGCATGCTGACGATACATTGGGTTTATTAGTAGATGCTTCGCCGGATGAATCTGAGGCATTAGGTGCCATTCGTTATCAACCAAATGAAGCCGTTCTGCATGCTGATAAGTCATTAATGCCACGAAGTAAGCTAGCTTGGTCAAGTTGGGTTTACCATGAAAATGAAGATAATAGCAGCAGTAAGATTGAGCTAACCTACTGGATGAACTCATTGCAGCCGATCCCAATGAACGACCCTCTTTTTGTAACTCTGAACTCTGGTAGGTTAATAAAGGAAGAGTTAATTTATGACACGGTAACATTTAGACACCCGGTTTATGATCTTAAGACTTTGTCTGCCCAGGAAAAGATTAAGGCCCTTAATGGACATAATCAAACATGGTTTTGTGGTGCCTGGATAAAGAATGGTTTCCATGAGGATGGGTATTCCAGCGCTATAGACGTAGCTAAATCTATCTTGTCTAATTCAAAGAAAGTACTCCTTACGTGAAACACATCGAGTACATTTCAGGAACTACATTTCATGATCGAAAGGGAGGGGTAAAAAATAGATTCAGCTATTCTATTGATTATATTTTGATTGAGTGTGAGACAAAAAACGAGATGCCATTGCTTTTTTCTCAAAATTCTCGAAATTTTATGTCGCTATACGATTCTGATCACGGCGGAAATCCTGGCAATGGAAGAGGGGTTGATTGGGTTTACAAAAATTTAAAGCTCCATAAGTTGCAGGAGAATGTAGCGAAGGTCTATCTTTTGGCTCAACCAAGGGTTTTCGGTTATGTATTTAATCCAGTAAGCTTTTGGTTGTGTTATGATTTAAAAGGTAAACTTAAAGTTGTAATAGCGGAGGTAAGTAACACTTTTGGCGATAGGCATTCTTATATTTGTGCGCACGAAGATGCTCAAGAAATTAAAGGTGAAGATTTGCTTCACGCAAAAAAGGTTTTTCATGTATCGCCATTTCAGTCAGTTAAAGGGCAATACAAGTTTCGATTCAATATTACAGAAAAAAATATTGATATTTTGATAGACTATTCGGCTGCCGATAATGGTGTTCTTGCCACGCTAACAGGAAAAAGACAGACTTTGACAAATTGGTCTATTTTAAAGTTGCTTTTGCGGCGCCCTCTCGGGTCTGTAAGAGTTATAGGCTTAATACATTTTCAAGCGATAAAGCTTTGGTTCAAAGGAGCTGAGTATCGAAGAAGACCAAAACCCCCGAATAGAGAGGCGTCTCGTTGAGACTAAACGTTTTTGGTAAGTTAAATGAAAAATTGTTTCCATACTCTGTATTTGCAGCAGTTCTTTCTGCCGCAGCCTTACCCATTTATATATATGCCCCTAAGTTTTTTTCAGAAACATATGGGTTAAGCCTAACAGTGTTGGCCACTACGTTATTTGCATTAAGATTTCTGGACGTACTTCAAGACCCCTTGCTGGGCTGGCTTAGTACAGGTCTTGGTAAGTATAGAAAGTTTTCTATAGCCGTTGCAATGATTGCTCTCACTGTATCAATGAATGCGATGTTTGTCCTCGCGGCACCTTTTGCCCCGCTTGTGTGGTTTACAATAACAAGTACTATTTTATTTACATCATTTAGCTTTTTATCAATAAATTTTTATGCGCAGGGAGTACAGAAAGCCCTGACTTTGTCTGGAGGCCATCAAAGATTAGCGGCGTGGAGAGAGACTGGTGGTTTGGTAGGAATTTGTTTAGCAGCGATTACCCCAACGCTGCTGATAGATTATACGGATAATAGTTACGCATCATTTGCTATAGGTTTTTCATTTGTAACATTCTTTGCATGGATACTTATGCGAAAGGAGTGGGGTGATAAGCCGGCAGATCCTTCAAGTGGACTGAAGGGAATTTTACAAGATGCAGTGCTGGTCAAGCTTCTTTTGTTAGCGCTGGTTAACTCAGCACCGCTAGCAGTAACCTCGACTCTATTTCTATTTTATGTTGATAGCGTTTTAGTCTCCCCCGAATATTCTGGAGTGCTGTTAGTGCTGTTCTTTTTTTCAGCTGCTGTAAGTTCGCCAGTATGGGCCCGGTTAGCGCAAAATGGTAGAGGTAAAGCTGTCCTGATTGGTGCGATGTGTTTATCCATTATTTCGTTCTCCTGTGTACTTTTATTAGGAGAGTCTGATGTTTTCGAATTTTCTTTAATATGTATTTTATCCGGATTTACAATTGGAGCAGATTTAACAGTGTTGCCAGCTATTTTTGCCAGGAGAATAGCTTTTACAAAAGCGGAAGCAGTGAAGGCATTTGGCATTTGGTCATTCGTTTCAAAATTTTCTCTTGCATTAGCAGCTATAATTTTATTACCGGCTTTGGAGTATTTCGGATACCAGTCAGGTAATAAAGAACAAACGCTAAAATCCGTAAACGTCCTAGTAATGCTTTACGCACTTACACCATGTTTGTTAAAAGCTATGGCCATAGCTATATTGGTTCGTGTATCTTTGAAGGAGGATTAGTTTGATTGGTTTTATGTATATTGTAGTAGGTATTATTTTGGCTGTGATTGCAGGGATATCGTGGAGATTAAGATTTTCATTCTATTCACAAAAACCTAAGGATTATTCAACCCAAAAGCCAAGTTTTCTTTTAACAGAGCATTTAAGCGGCCAGCTCATTTGTGAGGGTATTATTTTTGGTCCATTTGGAAGGGTAACCTCTCGATTTACAGCTGATATGGATGCAGTTTGGCAGGGAACTAGGGGAACGATTAAAGAAAATTTTATCTATGATAATGGACGTACCCAGTGTCGCGAATGGACCCTTGAGGTTAATAGTCATGGATCAATAAAGGCAAGTGCTTCAGATATAATCGGGGTTGGAACAGGATGGCAGCAAGGGTCGAGTGTTCACTTAAACTACCGCATTAGGCTTCCTGAGGATTCGGGAGGGCACGTCCTTGATACAGTCGATTGGATGTATCTATTAGAAAACGGTAGCATAATGAATAGAAGTCAATTTCGTAAATACGGTATAAAAGTGGGTGAGCTGGTAGCAACAATCCGTAAGAAAGACATTAAATGAAGAGCTGGGCTGGAAAGAGGTACTGGCTTATTGGGGCTTCAGAAGGTCTTGGTAGATCCCTAGCAACGCTTTTGAGTTTTCATGGCGTTGAACTTATATTGTCGTCCCGTGATGAAGGGAGGCTTATAGAGTTATGCGCTAGTTTGCCGTCAAAGGCTTCATATTATGTAATGGATGTTAGTGATAAAGACGAGGTTAGGCGTGTTACTCAGAAAGTTGGATCCCTGGATGGGGTGGTGTATTTGGCTGGAGTATATTGGCCTATGCGTAGTGAGAACTGGGATTCTAGTAAAGTCGAAAAGATGTGCGACACGAACTTTGTTGGTGCCACCAGAGTTCTAGGTTATTTACTTCCTGAAATGATTAAAGCTCAAAAGGGTCACATCGTTTTAACCGGTAGCTTGGCCGGCTATAGGGGGTTGCCTGGGGCTATTGGTTATGGTGCGAGCAAGGCTGCACTTATGCATCTGGCGGAGTCTATTTATTCGGACCTTCGCAGGACAAATATAAAAGTTCAGTTGATAAACCCCGGTTTTATAAAAACAAGATTAACAGATAAAAATAATTTTCGGATGCCTTTTATTCTCACTGCAGAGGATGCCGCTAAAAAGTTTTTTAAATGCATGAATGCGCGAACATTTAAAACAGATTTTCCGTGGGGGTTTGGCCTTATGTTTCGTCTCACTCAATTTTTACCTCAGTGGCTATACTATCGATTATTTTCTTAATGCACAAAATTACTGAATTAGGTTTAGGTCCTGACCTTGAATTTTCTACCATAAATATGGGATTTGAAATCGCGCCACCAACTAAGGTTTGTTTTAATAAGACCCGAGATGCACATTGCGATGGATAACGGGATTAATTCACAGAATTATTTTTATTACTAGATCTGAATTTTTTACATATGTAAAAAATTTGGTGCATGAGGTTTGATTTCATTTGACTTTTTTTCAGATAAAGTAAATGGTACTTTTTCTCATTGAATGAGATCTTTTGTTGTAAATGTTAGTTGAGTAAAAGCATCTAATGATATAATAGCGTGTATTACAAAGTGATTTCTTTTTAATATATCCCAGGGGGAGAATTTTGGAATTAACAGCTTCAGGCGATTTAGTTAGCATTCCTCATTTGCTTTTGCGCAATGCCCAGAAATTTGGTGATAGACCGGCCTACAGGGAAAAAGAGTTTGGAATTTGGCAATCATGGACTTGGTTGGAAACGGCTGAAGAAATTGAGGCTCTTGCCCTAGGCCTAATTGATATAGGTGTAAAAAAAGGAGATTACGTTGCAATAATTGGACGTAATCGACCTTCTATGTACTGGTCTATGGTTGCAGTGCAGATGCTGAATGCTGTTCCAGTCCCTCTCTACCAAGATGCGGTGGCTGAAGAAATGGCTTATGTACTAGAGCATTGTGGTTCAAAATATGTAATTGTGGGAGATCAGGAGCAAGTTGACAAAGTTCGGGAAGTTCAGGAAACAGTTTCCGGAATTGAGAATGTGATATATTTTGATCCAAGAGGTTTGAGAAAATATGATCATAAGAACTTAAGCTCCTTTAAAGACCTCCAAAAGCAGGGTCGACGTGTAAAAGATCAAAGAATTTCTGAACTTAAAAAGCAGATTGAAGCTATAACCTATGACGATACCTGTATCATGCTGTATACCTCGGGAACCACGGGACGACCTAAAGGTGTGGTTCTATCTAATAGAAATATAATAGAGACTTCAAAAAATTCATCTGAGTTTGATAAATTAGCTCCAGGAGAAGAAACGGTGGCTTATTTGCCGATGGCTTGGGTTGGGGATTATATTTTTTCAATCGGTCAAGCATATTGGTCTGGTTTTTGCGTAAGTTGTCCTGAGAGTGTAGAGACTTTAAACATGGATTTAAGAGAGATAGGTCCGACATACTACTTTGCACCGCCGAGAGTTTTTGAAAGTCAGCTCACTACGGTAATGATACGAATGGAAGATGCAGGAAAATTTAAGAGGCGACTGTTTAATTGGGCAATGACATTAGCTCAACGTGTAGGTCCAGACATTCTAGACGGCAAAGAGGTTGGTTTCTTTGACCGTTTAAAATATTTTTTCGGAAATATTTTTGTGTATGGGCCATTAAAGAATACCCTAGGTTTTTCGAGGGTAAGGGTTGCGTATACTGCGGGTGAAGCGATTGGCCCAGAGATTTTTGATTTTTATAGATCTTTAGGTATGAATCTTAAGCAATTATATGGGCAAACAGAAGCTTCTGTTTTTATTACTCAACAACCTGATGGAGAGGTTCGATCTGATACAGTGGGAGTTCCTTCTCCAGGAGTTGAACTTAAAATAGAGAGCAACGGAGAGGTTTATTATCGGTCTGCTGGTGTTTTTGTTGAGTACTTTAAGAACCCAGAAAATACTGCTGATACTAAGGATAAAGAAGGTTGGGTAGCAACTGGAGATGCAGGTTTTATTGAGGAAGGCACCGGTCATCTTCGTATAATCGACAGGGCTAAAGATGTTGGAAAGATGGCAGATGGTTCAATGTTTGCTCCTAAATATGTGGAAAATAAATTAAAGTTTTACCCTAGTATTCTAGAAGCTGTTGTATTTGGAAATGATAGGAATAACTGTTCGGCATTTATTAATATTGATTTAGCTGCCGTGGGAAATTGGGCAGAACGCAACAACGTTGCGTATTCCTCCTATCAAGAGCTTGCTGGCCACCCACAGGTACTTAAGCTAATCCAAGAGCATATCGCGGAAACTAATTTATCAATAGCTCAAGATAAAATGCTTTCAGGGTGCCAAGTTCACCGGTTCTTAGTTTTACACAAAGAATTAGATGCTGATGACGGAGAATTGACTAGAACCAGAAAGGTTCGCAGAAGAATTATTGAAGAAAAATTCTCTGATTTAATTCAAGCACTATATAATGGATCTAGCGAAATATCAACAGAGACCGAGGTAACATACGAGGACGGCAGGAGGGGCTCCATTAAGGCCAAACTGGAAATTCGAGACGTACCTGTTATCGATAAAGTTGATAGGAAGGCTGCTTGATGAACAATGTGTCCCAGGACCATTTTGTGACTGCTGATGGGAGAAGCATTGGCGGTGCGTTGATGGAAATGCAAAATATCACACTGAGATTTGGGGGAGTCGTAGCATTAGAAGATATATCTTTTGATATTCTTGAGGGTGAAGTTCGGGCTATAATAGGACCTAACGGGGCTGGTAAATCCTCTATGTTAAATGTTATTTCTGGCTTTTACGTCCCTCAGGAGGGGCAGGTTCTTTACCGCGGCTCACTACGACCAGCTATGAAACCCTTTCAGGTAGCCACTCAAGGTATTGCTAGAACTTTTCAAAATATAGCGCTTTTCGAAGGAATGAGTGTCTTAGATAATGTTATGACCGGCAGGATTACCAAAATTAAATCGGGTATTTTTAGTCAAATGATTTGGAAAGGTCGTGCTGAGAGGGAAGAGATTGAGAACCGAGAGGTTGTAGAGAAAATAATTGATTTTCTAGAGATTCAGGCAATCCGAAAAACACCAGTTTCTCGGCTTCCATATGGATTGAAAAAGCGTGTGGAATTGGCAAGAGCTCTAGCAGCTGAGCCTAGCCTACTGCTCCTTGATGAACCTATGGCTGGGATGAATGTAGAAGAAAAAGAAGATATGAGCCGCTTTATTCTAGATGTTAATAGTGAGTTTGGAACAACGATCGCCTTAATTGAACATGATATGAGTGTCGTAATGGACCTATCTGACAGAGTGGTGGTGATGGATTACGGAAAGAAAATTGGTGATGGTACGCCCGATGAAATCCGCAACAATCAAGAAGTGATTGATGCCTACCTCGGTGTTAGCCATGATTAGTTATGATGGATCAAAGGTTACATCTGTATGGATAGTAAGACTCGTCGAAATAACCCTTATAAAACGTAAAATTAAATTAGAGGAAACCCATGCCTGATAAATTTCTTTTTGCTATGGAAGTAATGCTGAATGGCCTTATGGCAGGTGTTTTGTACTCGCTGGTTGCGCTGGGTTTCGTTTTAATTTTTAAAGCCTCCGGAATTTTTAATTATGCACAAGGTGTGATGGCACTTTTTGCAGCTTTAACGTTAGTGGGTATCAAAGATGGTCAAATACCATTTGCACATTTGATAAACGCTATTTTTGGAACTAATATTCATCACTTTGGGTGGCATTTGCCGGCCTTTGTTGCCATTATATTTACAGTAATAGTGATGATAGGATTTGCCTGGTTAGTACAACGTTTTATTTTTAGACATTTGGTAAATCAGGAGCCCATAATACTTTTCATGGCCACAATTGGGCTAGCGTATTTCCTTGAGGGTGTTGGTGACTTAATGTGGGGTTCTGATATTAAAAAATTAGATGTTGGGATACCTAAGGGTATGAATGAGACGATTGAGCTTCTAACATATAACCGATTTGGTTATGGATTTTTTATAGATAATTTGGATATATTTGCAACCTTTTTGGCTGTAATTCTGGTTACAGTCTTAGTTGGTTTTTCTCAATACACAAAACAAGGACGAGCACTTCGAGCGGTCGCAGACGATCATCAAGCAGCATTATCGGTTGGAATTTCATTAGGCTATATTTGGGTTTTGGTTTGGTCGATAGCGGGTGTTGTGGCATTAGTCGCGGGGACAGTTTGGGGCGCTAAATCAGGAGTGCAATTCTCTTTGTCTCTTATAGCACTTAAGGCCTTACCAGTTTTAATGCTTGGAGGTTTTACCTCTATCCCTGGTGCAATCGTTGGTGGTTTAATTATTGGCGTAGGTGAAAAACTTTTTGAGTTCTTGGTTGGGCCGATGATTGGTGGGGCAACAGAAAATTGGTTCGCATATGTTCTTGCACTTGTATTCCTTGTTTTTCGACCACAGGGCTTATTCGGCGAACGTATTATTGAAAGAGTTTAATGAAAATCAATATTATAGTGGATAAATTTATGTTACTAAGATCAGGGTTTCTGCGAAAGGTTATTTCAAATGTTATATCGTGAAGCAGGAGATTTCAGCACCTCTTATACTGCTGATAGCCAAACCTTTCCCATTAGATTTGATCGTTATCGTTATTATTTTATACTGGTGGTAGCATTTTTAGTAATTCCGTTTTTTGTAAATGATTACTGGGCAAATGCCATTTTGGTACCATTCTTAATTTATTCAATTGCAGCGATAGGGTTGAATATTTTGACAGGGTATTGTGGCCAAGTTTCGTTGGGCACTGGGGGATTTATGGCTGTTGGAGCATATTCCTTTTATAAATTAATGACAGCATTCCCAGAGATTTCAATTATGCTGCATGTATTGCTTTCTGGATGTATTACTGCTGCGGTGGTGACACTTTTTGGTCTTCCATCGTTAAGAATTAAGGGTTTTTATTTGGCTGTTGCGACACTTGCAGCACAGTTTTTCTTGGTTTGGATGTTTAATAAAGTACCCTGGTTTTATAACTATAGTATGACTGGAATGATAGGTTCCCCAGAGAGAACAGTTTTAGGTATTGTCGTAACAGGCCCTAATACCGATGCTTGGGCAAAATATTTTGTTTGCTTAATTTTTGTAACTCTTTGCGGTATAATCGCTAGAAATTTAACTCGAGGCTCTGTTGGTAGAAAATGGATGGCTATTAGAGATATGGATATTGCAGCAGAAATTATTGGAGTGAATCCACTAAAGGCCAAACTATCAGCTTTTGCAGTTTCTGGTTTCTTTATTGGTATAGCCGGCGCATTATATTTTGGAGTGTTTTTGGGAGCCGTAGAGGTAACGGAAGCTTTTGGAATTGAAAAATCCTTTATGGTTTTGTTCATGATTATTATTGGTGGTTTGGGGTCTATCTTTGGTTCCTTTGCTGGAGCTGCTTTTATGGTTTTATTACCTGTCTTACTTAAAAATGTATTTGTTGGGGGACTAGGCTGGCCAACTGATTTGGCTGCGCACCTTTACTTTGTTATTGCTGGTGGATTGATAATTATGTTTCTTATTCTAGAACCGCATGGTTTGGCACAATTGTGGCGGTTGGCAAAAGAAAAATTAAGGCTTTGGCCTTTCCCTCATTAGGGATGGTCTAAGAAGGGATGACCGAACTTTTAAAGTGGTCATAAAACATATCGGAACAACCTATGGGAGGAAATATACCGATGAAATTAAAGTTAACTTCAATTGTACTCAGCGCAGTAATGGCTGCTGGTCCAGCATTAGCTGATCTAGTTATGCCTATGCTTAGCTATCGTACAGGTGCCTATGCAGTAAATGGAATTCCATTTGCTGATGGCTATAACGATTATCTGACGCTTATGAATGAACGAGATGGTGGCGTTGGTGGTGTTAAGATTGACATCCAAGAATGTGAAACTGGTTATAACACAGAAAAAGGTGTGGAATGCTATGAAGCACTTAAGGGTACGGGGGCCTTAGTCTTTGCACCTTTATCTACTGGTATTACCTATCAATTAATTCCAAAAGCTACAGCAGATGGTATTCCTGTACATTCGATGGGATACGGCCGTACTTCTGCTAAGAACGGTAAAGTTTTTAGTAATATTTTTAACTTTCCTGCTAATTACTGGGATGGGGCTTCCATCGCGATTAAGCATATAATGGACTTAGAAGGTGGTGACATTAAGGGTAAGAAGATCACACTCTTATATCACAACTCGGGTTATGGAAAAGAACCAATTCGTACACTCGAAGAGCTTGCAAAAAAACACGGCTTTACTTACACAGGAATTGCTGTTGACCATCCAGGACAAGAGCAAAAATCGCAGTGGCTTCAAATTCGCCAAAACAAACCTGATTACGTTTTAATGTGGGGTTGGGGAGTTATGAACCAAGTTGCTATCCAAGAGGCAGCAAATGTACGTTATCCAATGGATCGTTTTATTGGTATTTGGTGGTCAGCATCTGAGAATGATACTGTACCAGCGGGTGACGGAGCACATGGTTACAAGGGCTTAGCCTTGCATAATTCTGGATTAGATATTCCAATTTATGCAGATTTAAAAACTCATGTTGTAGACAAAGGTTTAGCTGCCGGTGCTGGAGATCAGCTCGGTACAGTTTTATATAGTCGTGGTATGTATAATGCGTTTTTACTGGTTGAAGCTATTAAAACTGCACAAAGTTTATCGGGTGTAGCACAAATTACCCCGGCTCAAATGCGTGATGGAATGGAAGCATTAAATATTACAGAAGATTCAATGGCTGCAGCCGGTCTTCCAGGGTTTGCTCCCCCATTCAGCGTAACATGCGAAAATCATGGTGGACCAGGCCTCGGAATGGTTAGTCAATGGGATGCAAATGCACAAAAATGGAATATTATCACAGGTTTGATTGCATCTGATATGGACGTAATTCAACCGTTAATTGATGCTGATTCTGCTGCTTTTGCAGTGGAAAATAATATAGCTCCAAGTTGTGGTTAATATAAAGTAATTTTTCAGCCGGCGATTGGGTTCGGCGGCTGATTTTTTTTTGCAAGAATACTTATTCCGGAGAAATTACATGTTGGACAATGGAAAGACAGATACTCTTTTAGAAATTAACAACATTGAAGTAATTTATAGCCACGTCATTTTAGTTCTTAAGGGTGTAAGCCTGAAGGTTTTAAATGGGGGTATTACAGCTCTGTTAGGTGGTAATGGTGCCGGAAAGACTACGACGCTTAAGGCTGTTTCAAATTTACTCCACTCGGAAAGAGGGGAAGTAACTAAAGGAACAATCACCTATCGAAATCAGGAAATTGTTGGTTTAGATCCATCTGAGATGGTAAAACGAGGCGTTATACAAGTTATGGAAGGTCGGCACTGTTTTGAACATTTGACGATCGAAGAGAATTTGATGACTGGGGCTTATACACGAGGAGATGGTCGTGGTGCCATCGAGGCTGATTTAGAGAAAGTTTATACATATTTTCCTCGCTTAAAAGTGAGACGCAAATCTCAAGCTGGATATACTTCTGGAGGAGAACAACAGATGTGTGCAATCGGCCGAGCTCTAATGTCAAAGCCGGAAACTATTTTATTAGATGAACCATCCATGGGGTTAGCACCTCAGCTTGTGGAGGAGATTTTTGGAATTGTTAAAGGATTAAACGAAAAAGAAGGTGTTAGCTTTTTACTTGCTGAACAAAATACTAATGTTGCTCTGCGCTTTGCCCATTACGGTTATATTTTAGAATCGGGACGAGTAGTAATGGACGGTCCAGCTGATGAATTGCGTGAAAACCCAGATGTAAAAGAGTTTTATTTAGGCATGTCAGAAGAAGGCCGAAAGTCATTTAGGAACGTTCGGTCATATAGAAGACGAAAGCGGTGGTTAAGTTAGAGCTGATGGCAACTTTTTTTGATTCACTAGAAACTAGAAGTATTGATCAGCGGTTAGATTTTTATGCGACGGCTTTACCAGAGCAGATAAGAAAGGCCCAAAACCTTAGTGGTTTTAAATACTTATCTGGTATAGATGCTAATGGTATTAAGACGATTGAAGACTTGGTTAAAATACCAATTTTAAGAAAATCAGATTTAATAAAAAAACAAAAATCGAGCCCACCTTTCGGCAACTTAGTTTCGACTCCTGTCGATTATTATTTTTATTCACCAGGACCAATTTATGAACCAGCGAAAGAGTATAGTGATTGGTGGAGGTTTGGACGCTTTTTACATGCCGGAAGAATTGGTGCAGGTGATATCGTTCAAAATTGTTTCAGTTATCATTTCACGCCAGCAGGAATGATGTTTGAAAATGGGGCTCGAGCTGTTGGAGCTTCTATTTTCCCAGCGGGACCGGGGCAGACAGAGTTACAGGTGCAAGCCGCTCTTGATATTGGGGTTACGGCATATGCGGGAACCCCTGATTATCTTAATATTATTTTAGATAAAGCCGAGGAGATGGGTGTAAATTTAAAATATGAAAAGGCAGTTGTTTCAGGTGGAGCTTTATTTCCCTCAGTTAGGAAAAACTACATTGACAGAGGAATTTCGTGTTTGCAGTGCTATGCAACGGCTGACTTGGGGTGTATTGCCTATGAAAGCTCAGCCATTGAGGGAATGATTGTTGAAGAAGGAGTCGTTGTTGAAATTGTTATACCGGGAACTGGAACCCCTGTAGAGATTGGGCAAGTTGGCGAGGTGGTTGTAACCACATTAAACCCGGATTACCCGCTTATTCGGTTTGCGACAGGCGATATGAGTGCTTTAATGCCTGGGCTCAGCTCGTGTGGGCGAACAAATGTTCGTATCAAGGGATGGATGGGAAGAGCAGATCAGACCACAAAAATAAAGGGAATGTTTGTTAGGCCCGAGCAGGTTGCTACTTTGGTGGAGAGGCACTCCGAAGTGTCTAGAGCTCGTGTTGTTGTTGAAAGATTAAATGGGAATGATCTAATGACTGTGAAGCTGGAGGCGAAGGGAATAGAAAATAAAGATTATGCCCAAAGTATAAAAGATATACTACGAATCAGCGGAAAAATTGAGATTTTACCGATCGGCACTCTACCAAATGACGGTTTGGTAATCGAGGATCTTCGTTCTTACGATTAGCAGTAAAAAAGCCACCACAATGGAGGCTTATTTATAATATATTAT
>JAQBUS010000010.1 GCA_027623875.1 Pseudomonadota bacterium | reverse complement strand
CGCAGTTATCACAACTAAGACAATGGGTTAGAAGGTATTTAAACTAGTTATCTAGGACAGCCCCAAATTAATTATGTTACCTACAAACCTCTGCAACCAAACATACCGCTTTAAATAAGCTTTTATAACATTATAATATTCGTTAAATAATAATCCTGGAGGGATAAATATGAAAAATGTATTTAAAAAAGCTGTCACTATGACAGCAACTACTGTTACCCTGGCAACAGCATCAATGGCTTACGCGGCAGATAGCGTAAATGTTGCTTTTTTTCTTGAATGGGCATCGCCTAATCAAATCGCTAAAGTAGATAAAGCATATGATGACGCAATGGGCGTGGATGTTAACTGGGTAGACTTTACCACTGGAACTGGGATGACCGAAGCAATGTTGGCTGGTGACATCGATATCTCTTACTCCCAAGGGCTTTCGCCTTTCGTGACTGCAATCCAACAAGGTGCACCACTTAAAATGATCGCTATAGCGATGGAATATCCTGCAAATGATTGTTTTATAAGAAATGGTCTCGGGATTGACTCTTCAAATGCTTCAGAACTTGAAGGTAAAACAGTTGCTGTTCCCTTAAACACAATGGCAGACTTTGCATTCAGAAGCTATATGGCTCATTTAAATGTCGACACTTCAACAATGACAATCGTAGATCAAGTTCCAGCGGATGGCGCAAAATCTCTTGCTGATGGCGCTGTAGACATGGCTTGCATCTTTGGTGGAAACTCTTCTGCAGCTGCAGGTGAGGTAGGGACTCCAATCATGACAAACGAACAAAAAGTAGCAGCTGGGATTGGGTCTTTTGATGTGATTTCAACTACTGAAAAATTTGCTGCGGAAAACCCTGAGCTTCTTAAAACATTCTTAGATGTTACTGATGAGGCGAATGCGGCTTGGGAATCAACTCCTGATCAACTGACAAAAGTTGCTGCAGACGCTGGCATGAGTGTAGACGGAGCAAAAGCATTAATGGACACTATGATCTTTATGTCTGAAAAAACTCAAATGGATAAATACTTCGGTAAAGATGGGGTAGCTGCCGCTGCTGCCGCCGCACTGGGAGTTGTATTTTCTGATGCTTCCGATGGCGCTGCAATAGCAAAAACTATTGATAGTTCATTTTTTAACTAAATATTAGTGAGTGTACAATATAGACAAGACCCATATTGGGTCTTGTCTATGAAGCGATTTAATTCAACTTATATTAGTATTTTTAAATGTCAGACCTGATTTGTAAAAACCTATGTATGACTTTTTCAAACCCCCAAACGGGTACAAAAGTCGATGCCTTAAAAGACATAAATTTCACACTTAAAAAGGGTGAATTGCTCTCAGTTCTGGGACCATCCGGTTGTGGAAAAACAACCTTGCTAAATATGATTGCTGGCTTTCTTAATCCCACAAGTGGTGAAGCAAGCCTTGATAACAAAATTATAGATGGGCCCAGCGTTGAACGGGGAATGGTGTTTCAACAAGGTGCATTATTTGAATGGCTAACAGTCTCAAAAAATGTAGACTTTGGCTTAAGAATGAAAAAAATTTCCCCATCTGAAAGTCTTGAACTGGTACAAAAGTGGTTAAACATCGTTGGATTGCAAGGTTTTGGAGATACGCCTACTTATCAGCTCTCAGGAGGAATGCAGCAACGAGTCGCCCTAGCCAGGTGTTTAGTAAATGACCCAGAAGTAATTTTAATGGATGAGCCTCTTGGAGCTCTTGATGCCCTCACACGGGAAAAGATGCAGTCCCTAATTTTAGAATTATGGAAAGAAACGGGCAAAACCATAATGATAATTACTCATTCAGTAGAGGAGGCAATTTTACTTGGAGAAAGGCTCTTTGTTATGGCCCCTCGCCCCGGTAGAATTCACAAAGAATACAATCTACCATTTGCTGAACAAGGCCTGCACAAATCACTCAGAGATATAAAACAAGACCCCTACTTTTCGGAAGTCAGAGAAGAAATTCTTTCCATGATCTGGGACATGGAAGAGGAGATCATGGGGAGTGCTTAGTTCGCTGTCTAATGAAAGAGCATTTATAGCTGCTATAATAATTCTTATTCTGTGCTTTAGCTTTGTCATATCAATTTATATTGGATTAAAGCAAACCAAAATAAGAACTAAAGATGAGGTGTTTGGAGATCCAGAACGCACTCTAGGTGGCTGGTACTGGACTGTTACCGGAGTTTCTGCTTTGCTCCTCGCTTGGTTCTATTTCTCATGGGGTATAGGGCGCGCATTTTTTCCTGAGGCGGCTAATGAAATGTGTCAAGTCGCAAAGGTTGAAACGGCCATTGCGTCCATAACAGCGACCCTTCCTATTAATACCAGACATTACAAATCAACAACACTAATTAGACGGAATACCGAACAACTTAAGATACTTCAGTCGAAAATACCTACCCTGGTTTTTAGCGATTCAGAACAAATTGAACTGATTGATATTATTTCCAAATCTAGAGAAATGATTGGCGTTTTCTCCAGCCAAAAAAATCAGAGCATAGAATCTCAAACTACTTTTAAAAATCTTAGCATAGGTTTTAATACTTTAAGTGAGGAACTCCGAAAAGGTTACCAAGGGTTTGAAGTAACACAGGAAGCCTTAGAGCAACCAAAATGGGGGACAACACTTATCGAAATACCTCACCAAAAGGCATCTTATTAAATGGCATTAGCGAACAAGCCAAAGCTCTATCTGAAACATTCTTGAAGGTACGGAATAAATCAAAAACGGCTGATGGTCTTATTGCACTTACAAAACAAAAAATAGATATGTTAAAATCTACTAATAAAAATTCTCGCTTTGACAGCAAAACATTAAAAGAAAGGAAGGATTACTTAAAGGCAGTTGAACGCATTTTTAAGAGGCTAGATGATGGGACAATATTTCCACCAAAAGCCCTGAATGAATTAAACGCCTCAGTCATTGGTTTCTTTGATGCAATAGACTATACTAAGGGAAGTCTTAACCTTGTCGAAAATATTTTCTTTCCCGGCAAAGGTGTTATCAAATCTAAAACCCAATGTACCGAGCAAGGATCTGGACGTTGGCTACCAAAGCCGACAGATGTTATCGCAACGTTTTTAAAGTTAGCCAACCCAAATTTAAGCAATGGCGGAGGCTACAAAGGTACACCCCTTTTATGGTGGAAGTGGGTCTCGATAGCAGACATACTGGCATTCGTGATCCCGGACACCCTAGTCGATATCCTTCCAGGATCTTACGGTTATCATTCTGAACGTGGTAATTTCGAAGCTAATTATAAAGATAACTTACTGGCGATTGCCCAAGGGGATTTTTATATTGGATCATTTCCTATGTTGGATGGGCACATATGGGATTCTCTCTTTAGAGTTTTAGTCGCTCTATCGCTTGGAATTTTGCTAGGCGTCCCGCTTGGAGTATATATGGGCGTATCTCGCTTTGTTAAGTCTTTTTTTGACCCTATAATCGAGTTATATCGGCCTGTCCCACCCCTTGCTTGGGCGCCGTTAATTCTAACAATTTTTGGAATCCAAGATGACGGAAAGATTTTTCTACTATTTATGGTGGCATTTGCCATAATGGTTATTTCAGCTAGAACCGGGGCATCTGGAACACAATTATCTAAAATCCGAGCCTCACACTCTCTTGGGGCTACTAATAGGCAAATCTTACGGTACGTTATTTTACCAAATGCCTTACCTGAAATTCTAACAGGAATTAGAATTTCAGTAGGAGTTTGTTGGGGAACTTTAGTCGCGGCAGAAATGTTAGCGGGCACAACAGGAATCGGATTTATTGAAAATGTAGCTAGGACCGTGTCTAATTACGAACTTATTTGGGTAACCATTTTAATAATGGGATTGCTGGGGTTAGCTTTTGATATGATGATGCGCTGGGTAATTAACAAAACCATACCATGGCGTGGAAAAGGGTAATAAAGGGTCTTTATTAAATATAAAAAATAGCTTTAATAGAGTTAGATTTACAACTTCCGAATTAATTAATTACACCTTCAATAGGTGAAATAGTAGAAAGGATCGAATATAATGGATGGGAATTTAAACAGTAATGATATCTCCAAGATCGTTGAGGCCGATCGGGCTCATGTATGGCATCACCTCATTCAACACAAACCTTTTGAAACTATAGATCCCAAAATTATTGTTGAAGGCAAAGGAATGAAGGTCTGGGACCAAAATGGTAAGGAGCACCTAGACGGAGTATCAGGAGGCGTATGGACTGTAAATGTTGGTTACGGCAGAGAAAGCATTGCCAATGCTGTTAGAGACCAGCTGATTAAATTAAATTATTTTGCTGGTTCGGCAGGATCCATTCCGGGAGCACAATTTTCAGAAAAACTTATCGAAAAAATGCCTGGTATGAGTCGCGTATATTTTTCAAACTCAGGGTCAGAAGCTAATGAAAAAGGCTTTAAAATGATACGCCAAATTGCTCATAAAAAATATGGTGGGAAAAAGAATAAAATCCTGTTCAGAGAGCGTGATTATCACGGAACAACCATTACATGCCTGTCGGCAGGAGGCCAACCTGAGCGAGCTGCTCAATACGGACCTTACACGCCAGGATTTGTTGAAGTCCCGCACTGTCTCGAATACAGAAATCAATATGGAGACTGTCCTGAAGGTTATGGTGTTCGCGCGGCAAAAGCTATTGAAGAAATTATTTTAAGAGAGGGGCCAGATACTGTAGGAGGTATTTGCCTTGAACCAGTCACAGCAGGTGGTGGAGTAATAACGCCACCTCTAGGTTATTGGGAAACCGTTCAAGAGATTTGTTCAAAGTACAATATACTCTTACATATCGATGAAGTGGTTTGTGGTGTCGGTAGAACTGGTACTTGGTTTGGATACCAAAATTATGGTGTTAAACCAGATATCGTTACAATGGCAAAGGGTGTTGCATCTGGATATGCAGCGATTTCTTGTACAGTGACAACTGAAGAAGTTTTCGAAATGTTTAAAGACGATAGTTCTGATCCAATGAACTACTTTAGAGACATATCAACTTTTGGAGGTTGCACCGCTGGTCCAGCAGCCGCCTTAGAAAACATGCGCATAATTGAAAACGAAAACTTATTAGAAAATACTCTTAAAATGGGCGAACGACTAATGACAAACCTACACAACCTTTCCGAAAAACATTCCGTAATTGGGGACGTTCGAGGAGCAGGTCTTTTTTGTGGTGCTGAATTGGTAAGTGATAGAAAAACCAAAGAACCGCTCGACGAGAAAGTAGTGCACAGCATTGTGGCAGACTGCATGAAGCAAGGCGTTATTATAGGCGCAACCAATCGCTCTCTTCCGGGCTTGAACAATACCCTTTGTTTCAGTCCAGCCCTGATAGCTACAGCCGATGATATTGATGCAATTACATATTCTGTAGATAAAGCTATTACCAAAACTCTAACATAAACCTTAAGCGAGGCTAAACTCTATGAAAATGACAACAGAAGAAGCATTTGTAAAAACCCTACAAATGCATGGCATTAGCCAAGCCTTTGGAATTATAGGATCTGCTATGATGCCTATTTCGGATCTTTTCCCGGCTGCCGGTATAAAATTCTGGGATTGTGCACATGAAGGAAGTGCTGGCATGATGGCAGATGGGTACACTCGGGTGACTGGAAAAGTTTCCATGATGATCGCACAAAATGGGCCTGGAATTACCAACTTCGTTACTGCTGTTAAAACAGCTTACTGGAACCACACTCCGCTACTTCTGGTAACACCGCAGGCTGCAAATAAAACTATTGGGCAGGGAGGGTTTCAGGAGGTAGAGCAAATGAAGTTGTTCGAAGATATGGTCGCCTATCAGGAAGAAGTTCGAGATCCCTCACGCATAGCGGAAGTTCTCAATCGCGTAATACAAAAAGCAAAACGTGCCAGTGCGCCAGCTCAAATAAATATCCCGAGAGATTACTGGACTCAAATAGTTGATATAACTTTACCCGCAATAGTCGACTTTGAATTACCGTCGGGCGGAGAAGAGGCAATAAAAAAGGCG
This sequence comes from Pseudomonadota bacterium, assembly GCA_027623875.1. Lineage (GTDB taxonomy): Bacteria > Pseudomonadota > Alphaproteobacteria > Rhodobacterales > Rhodobacteraceae. The sequence goes on along the minus strand of JAQBUS010000010.1, from coordinate 8,853 downwards.
GCGAGTCTTCTAAATCAAGCATCTTTCCCCGTAATATTAAATGGTGCGGGCGTCGTCTTATCTGGAGGAGTATCTGCGTCTATACAATTAGCAGAAAAACTTGATGCACCAGTTTGCTGCGGTTACCAGCATAATGATGCCTTCCCAGGTTCCCACCCTCTTTTTGCTGGTCCACTTGGTTATAATGGCTCTAAAGCTGGCATGGAGTTAATTTCCAAAGCGGATGTTGTTCTTTGCTTAGGAACACGTTTGAACCCGTTTTCCACTTTGCCTGGATATGGAATTGACTACTGGCCATCTGACGCAAAAATTATACAGGTAGACCTTAACCCAGATAGAATTGGTCTGACAAAACCTGTAACCGTCGGAATTGTAGGAGATGCTAAAAAAGTTGCAGAAGGTATTTTAAACAACCTTTCGGCTACAAGTGGTGATAAAGGTCGAGCTGAAAGAAAAGCCCTAATTGCTCACACCAAATCTTCTTGGGCACAAGAACTCACCTCTCTTGATCACGAGGAAGACGACCCAGGTACTACATGGAATGAAAGGGCGCGCAATCGGCAACCTAATCATATGTCTCCACGGCAGGCTTGGAGAGCAATACAATCGTCCCTTCCAAAAGAAGCTATAATAAGCTCAGATATCGGAAACAACTGCGCCATAGGGAACGCTTACCCGTCATTTGAAGAAGGCAGAAAATATCTAGCACCGGGTCTTTTCGGTCCCTGTGGATATGGCTTCCCAGCAATAGTCGGGGCAAAAATAGGTAAGCCTGATCTGCCAGTTGTCGGTTTCGCTGGTGATGGCGCTTTCGGACTCTCAATGAACGAAATGACTGCAATTGGGCGCGGTGATTGGCCCGCCATTACAATGATCATATTCAGAAATTATCAATGGGGTGCTGAAAAACGCAATACTACGTTATGGTTTGACGATAATTTTGTTGGCACAGAATTAAATCTTGATGTTTGCTATGCCGATATAGCGAAAGCTTGTGGATTAAATGGTATTCAAGTAACCACAATGCAGCAGCTTACAGAAGAACTCGACAGATCAATAAAAATACAAATGAACGAAAATAAAACAACGTTTTTAGAAGTCATTTTAAACCAAGAGCTGGGAGAACCATTCCGGAGGGATGCAATGAAGAAACCAAACTCAGTTTCCGGTGTTTCCAACTCAGATATGGCATTAAATTAAAAATAACAGAATTTCAGACAAAGACTTATTTATAATAGATATGGAGTGAATAGTGGCGCAAGAGCAATCTCCCTTCTTGTCAGCAAAGACGCCAACCTGTCCGCCAGGATTGATAGAAAAGGCTAAATTGTATCCTAAGCCCCGCATTGCAATCGCTGGTGCGGGAGAAATTTCATCCATGGTTGCGGCCAAAGAAGCTACGTTGTTGGATATAATGACTCCTATATTTATAGGTAAAAAAGAACTTATTAAATTTGCGGCAGCCGAACTAAATTGGGATATAGATGGCTTTGAAATAATTGACGTAAACGGTGAGATTGAAGCTGGCTTAACAGCAGCAAAAATATGTGGTAACGGAAGAGCTGATATACTAATGAAGGGTCAAATCCATTCGGATATCTTCATTAAGTCAGCATTAGATAAGTCTTCTGGGTTAAGAATCGGAAAAAGATTAGTCCATATCTTTCATATATCTCACCCTGATGGCGGGCGACCAATTTTAATATCTGACGCAGCTGTCAACGTCTTACCAGGCTTGAAAACTCGCCAAGAGATCGCCAGAGAGATCGTAAGAGTTTTAAGAATTATTGGGACCCAGAATCCAAAAATCGCTGTTCTTTCTGCGACAGAGGTTCCAAGCGCCGCAATGCCATCTTCAATTGAAGCTCGAGAGCTTGTAGAGTGGTGCGCTGATAATATCAAAGGTGCAGAATTTTCTGGGCCTTTAGCTTTAGATACTATTTTGTCTTTCCAATCCTCGAAAATTAAAGGGATCGAGGGAGATCAGGTAGTAGGGCAAGCTGATGCAATTATCGTGCCAGATATTGTATCCGGGAATACTCTTTTTAAAGCTCTAGTATATCTTTCTGCAGGGTGTGCAGCAGGTGTAGTTACGGGTGCAAAAGTTCCACTACTGTTAACCAGCCGCGCAGATCCCCCAGCTGCAAGATTAGCTTCCATAGCTTTAGCGGCTCAAATTTGCGGCAGCACCCAAATCAACAATTAAACTTTCCTTATTTAAGTGATACAAACGTACATAAAAAAGAATGTTATAGGTAAAAATAAAACTCTCTATAAATACTAAATTTTCAGTTGACTACGTGTAATTCCCACGACACAAGGTACCCATCAAATAAAATGTTTAGATGGGTTCACATATAGTAAATATAAAAATTTTTATAAAAAAAATTACATGTTACCTTCAAATGGATTAAAATTATGTTAGTTAAACCACACGGGCGGGACAAATTAAAACCACTATTAGCTCATATTGACGAGCGTGCGGTCGAACTAAATCGAGCTGAACACTTATTAAAAGTTCCCCTTTCTTCTCGTGAATTATCTGATCTGTTAATGTTAGCAATGGGAGCCTACACACCATTAAATGGCTTTATGGCGGAAGAAGATTGGCGAAATTGCTGCACAGATATGATGTTAGCATCTGGAGTGTTCTGGCCAATTCCAATAACTTTATCTTCATCGAGTGACGTTTCCTCCGGGATAAAAATTGGAGATGAAGTAGCTCTGGTAAGCGATAACAACAAGATTTTTGGAATATTAAAAGTAGAGCAAAAATACAAAATAGACAAAAATCTTGAATGTAATAATGTTTTCAGAACTACCGATACAGCCCACCCTGGAGTGGCCAAAGTGATGAACCAGGAAGAAGTTAACTTATCGGGACCAGTTAAAGTCCTTGATGAAGATCATTATCCCGAAACCTATAAGGGGCTCTATTATAAGCCTGAAGAAACACGTGCTTTATTTAATAAAAAAGGTTGGTCAACAGTAGCTGCTTTCCAAACACGTAACCCAATGCACCGCAGCCACGAATATTTAGCAAAAATAGCTATAGAGATATGTGATGGGCTTCTAATTCACCAAGTTCTGGGAGCTCTAAAACCAGGAGATATTCCTGCTGATGTTCGCGTGGCATCAATTGACAGTTTGGTAAAAAACTATTTTGTTGAAGGATCAGTTGTTCAGGCAGGTTATCCAATTGAGATGCGCTATGGCGGACCTCGAGAAGCACTATTACACGCTGTGTTTCGACAAAACTTCGGCTGCTCTCACTTGGTAGTTGGTCGTGACCACGCCGGTATTGGAGATTACTATGGACCGTTTGATGCGCATCATATCTTTGATGAAGTTCCCGCAGGAAGCCTCGAAACACAGGCAATAAAAATTGACATCACTTTCTACTGTTACAAATGCAGTGGGATGGCTACAGGACGTACTTGTCCCCACGGAGAAGATCAACGCCTAAATGTTTCGGGAACACGTTTAAGAGAAATGCTTTCGAATAATGAAACTGTGCCAACAGAATTTAGTCGTCCAGAAGTGCTTGATGTTTTGAAGAAATTTTACTATAAATCTTAATAAAAAAAGGTCACTAGACTTTAAAAAGTAAACTACAAATTCTCTACTATTTAGGAAAGTATAAATGTTTGATGTAAACCCCTTCGCTGAGCTTTCAACCTCAATTTCTCCATTACTTATGAAAAGCTTTGTTGTAATTATGGTGGCTATGGTTGCTGGTGGAACCCTGTTTGATATTATTCACAAGGGCAGTGCAAAATACTTTTTCAAGCTTGTAAAAACCAGTAGAGAAAAAGGTACTCGAACTGTCAGTGTCGGAGAAAAAATATCAGTAATAGTTAAAACTACCGCCCATGACGTATTAGCGTCAGGCGAGTTTTGTAGCACCAAAAGACGAATTGCGCATCTTTTAACTATGTATGGATTTATTGGATATGTGATAACAACCGCAATGATGGTGTTTTGTTACTCAAGTGCAAACATAGAAACTCCAGAGATTTTACCTAATTTATGGTGGATCGGTGGTTTAATGGTTTGCATCGGTGGATACTGGTTTTGGTTTTTTATAAGAGTAGATGTAACTGCTGAAGGAAACTCCCCATTTAGATTAGTTCGTGCCGACTTATTTGTTGTCTCACTTATGGTGAGTGTTACATTTGGTTTAATCTGGGCATATCTACAAGCTAGTGACAGCATCTGGGCAACATTAGCCTTAGCAATTTACTTGTTTAGTACTACCGTATTTTTTGGATCGGTACCCTGGTCAAAATTTTCTCATATGTTTTTTAAACCTGCCGCCGCTTATCAAAAAAACCTAGCCATTGCTAATGGTGGACGACGTAACTTGCCGGCACCTGCTGACAGTCCAAAAATTTATGGCAAAGCTAAACGCCACACACACAATTATTAATTAATTATTGACCTTTGAATAGGAGTTAAACTTACCATGCCCACTTTTGTATATATGACTAGCTGTGATGGCTGCGGACACTGCGTAGATATTTGTCCATCAGACATCATGCACATTGATCCAGTAACTCGCAGAGCAGTAAATATTGAACCAAACTTCTGCTGGGAATGCTATTCATGTGTAAAAGCATGCCCCCAGAATGCCATCGATGTTAGAGGTTATGCTGATTTTGCTCCAATGGGTCATAGTGTTAGAGTGTTGCGAGAAGAAGAAAAAGGTACAATTTCCTGGAAACTAAAATTTCGTGACGGTCGGGAGAAAAATTTTGTCTCTCCCATTAGAACAACTCCGTGGGGTTCAATTAAGGCAGTCACAGAATACGATTTACCGAGTAAAGCAGATTTTGACTCGCAAGAGCTCGCGCATGAACCAGAATACCTAAAAATAGATGGCGGGCTTCCAACTTACTCAGGAAAATTTAAAGAAGGGGTCCTATAATGGCTCGAAGAAAAACAGTCTACGTTGATGCAGATATTCTTGTTGTTGGCGGTGGCTTTGGAGGCTGTGGCGCGGCATATGAGTCAAGATATTGGGGCCGAGATAAAAAAGTTGTAATTGTCGAGAAAGCAAATATCGAACGAAGTGGCGCTGTGGCGCAAGGACTTTATGCGATCAATTGTTACATGGGTATGCAGTGGGATGAAAATACACCAGAGGATTATGTTCGATACCAACGCAATGACCTAATGGGTTTAGTAAGAGAAGATCTTGGCTATGATATTGGTAGGCATGTTGACTCAACAGTACATATGTTCGAAGAGTGGGGCCTCCCGATTATGAAAGATCCAGAGACTGGTCGCTATCTACGAGAAGGAAAGTGGCAAATCATGATTCATGGTGAAAGCTACAAACCTATTGTCGCGGAGGCTGCCCGCAAAGCAGCCACAGAAGTCTACAATCGCATTATGGTTACTCACTTGCTCATGGATAAAAAGAAAAAGAATAGAGTTGCAGGAGCGGTCGGCTTCAACGTGCGTACAGGTGATTTTTATGTATTTAGGTCAAAAGCAGTCATCATAGCTGCGGGTGGTGCCTCTCATATCTTCAAACCTCACTCAGCCGGAGAAGGAATGGGGAGAACGTGGTATGCTCCCTGGAGTAGTGCATCTGCTTATGCCTTGCCGATTCTAACAGGGGCTAAGATGACCCAAATGGAAAATAGAATCGTTTTAACCCGCTTTAAAGATGGATATGGTCCAGTTGGAGCTTATTTTCTTCACTTAAAAACTACTACTGAAAATGCTTATGGGGAAGCCTATGAGGCCAAATGGAGAGCCTCTATTGAGGAAATGGTAGGAGATTATGTAAACCACGAACCAGTACCTACATGCCTACGCAATCATGCGTTTCTAAAAGAAGTAGAAGCTGGAAGAGGCCCGATACGAATGGTAACTAAGGAGGCATTTAAAGATCCCCACAAAGAAACAATTGGTTGGGAAAATTTCTTAGGCATGACAATCGGTCAGGCCGTAGTATGGGCCGCCAATAACATAGACCCAAAAGAAACAAATCCTGAGCTTGTAATGTCTGAACCATATGTGATGGGTTCTCATGCGACATGTTCCGGAGCTTGGGCCAGTGGACCTGAGGACTACGCCCCTGACGACTATCAGTGGGGCTATAACAGAATGATGACAGTTGAAGGACTATTTGGAGCTGGAGACACCTTAGGTGGAACACCTCACAAATTTTCATCTGGATCATTCACTGAGGGGCGAATTGCTGGAAAAGCTGCAAATAAATACATTAATGACTTGGGGAATGACCAACCTGAAGTAAGCGAAAAGGAATATGAAAGCCTTAAGCAAGTTATATACCAACCTTTAGAAACATATCGCGTTGGCCGTAACGAAATTACCGCCGGCACAGTGTCACCGAGTTACTTAATACCCCTCTCTGGCTTACAAAGACTTGAAAAAATAATGGATGAATATGTCGGTGGTGCAGGAACTCGCTATATGACCAACGAGCCAATGCTTGTACGTGGTTTGGAGCTACTTAAAATGCTAAAAGAAGACTTAGCATTTCTGGGAGCGGATAGTCTTCATCAACTGCAAAGAGCTTGGGAATTACACCATAGAGTTATTGCATCTGAATGTGTGACTCACCATACAATGTATAGAAAAGAGACACGCTGGCCAGGATACTATTATCGTGGAGATCATCCACAACTTGATGACAAAGATTGGCACTGTTTCACTTTATCTAGCTAGAATTCCGAAGCGGATGAATACACCATGGAGAAGGCACCGGTGCATCATATCGTAGATTAGGGCACAGTAAATGCTGGTAGCGCAAATTTCTGATACCCATATTTTGGCGCCGGATCAATCTAATGATAGCTCTTTAAAACGTATAAGCTCTTTTAAAAGATGCGTTGAAGATATTAATTCTTTAAGTATATCCCCCGATGTTGTTATACATACCGGCGACCTTACCCATAACGGGTTGCCAGAAGAGTATTCTACGGCCAAAAATATCTTGAAGAAATTAAAAGCACCTTTCTACCCAACTCCGGGAAATCGGGATGGCAGTCGTAGTATGATGGCCTTTTTTGCTAACGACCTGAATCTATCCCAGAACCAGGATTTTATGATTTATTCAGTCGACGATTTTAAAATTAGGCTTATATCTCTGGATTCCTTATCAAAATCTGGATCCAAGGGGGACTTCAATGATGCGAAGCTGAAAGCATTAGGAGGAACCTTAAGCGAAGATGTAGCTAAACCTACAGTTTTGTTTATGCATCATCCCCCTTTTGACGTTTCAGTCGGCACTCAACCATTTTATGAATATGATCGACCGGAGGCAGTAAACGAATTATACGATGTGATAAAAGACCATAAACAATTAATAGGCCTTTTCTGTGGACATATTCATCGGACCTTTAGATCCACATTTTATGGCTTCAGAGCTAGCACGATGCCATCAATTGCATTAGAACTATCCCAAGAAATCTCACCAATTAAAACAACAAATAACCCCGTGTACCACCTTCATACGTTTCATAGTAGCCTCGAATACGAAACAGAAATACGGCATGCGTAATTTTATCAAAAACATTAAACAGCTTTTCTAGAGGGGTATTTAATATGCAAGAAATCGAAGAAGTAATTTTTAAAACAGTAAAAGATTCTAACGGAATTCGTCTAACACATTGTAGCATGGAGGATCATTCAGATATTATCCTTTCAATTATGGGAGAAGACTTACCTTCAAATTATGTTGGTCCACCAGACTTAGCGGGAAAATTTAATGTTGAAATTCCGTCTGAGGCGAAAAAAATAGATGTTACAATTTGGTTTTCCACTCAAGAAGATAACGATAAAATGTCGATGATAATTCAGAAATTTATTGAGTGGCGTTTTCCAGATTTGGTAATAACTACTGATATGACAATGGGGGTCTATGAACCTGGAAAGCTTACCATAAAAGCAGGTTAAATAAAAATATTAATCTGTATCAATCAATCCAGCACCTGCTCCTAAACGGCGGGAGATATCAGATGATGGTACATAAGTGTTTTTTGCCAACTCTTCTAAAGCTTCTATCACTGGTAATGGTACAGGTTTTGGGTCGCCTAAAATTGGCAATACTCTCTTAACAGAATGACTCAAAACTAGGGAATAATTATCAACAATCTCAAAAGAAAGAAAGCACTTATACGTATTTTCTGCGTTAATAAGAAGTGGCGTAATTAACATTTTCCAAGGCATATTATTTAAAATAACTCTTTCTGCTCCACTAATCAGTGCATCTACTGCCATAGGGCCACTAATAACAAACCTAGCCTGATCGATAATAAGAGTTTTATTTTCAGAATGTATTACTGGTTTTTTATAAGGATCGTATAAAGCTCCAATAAAAAAACCCATCATGACCTGATCGGCCATAAGTCCAGAAGCCAAGGATGCCATTTCATAAGCATGACCACTTGGAAGGCCTCTTCCTATACACGCCTTTGAGATTAATGCCTTCATCTCATTGACGGAGCACATCAGAACTGGCCAGGTTCCTTCCTGAGCAGTAAAGGTCTCTACCCAGTTAGAAATATAATTTAGATCTTCTCTCATGCTGCAAAAACAGGAAGCCACCAATCATCTCGGCCATCCAATTCATTAAATAGTGGGGCGCCCTGCGCTAAAGTAATTCGAACCCACCGATCTGATTTAGGATCAAATTTTGCGGCTCCAAAGTATGCCAATTTACAGCGCAACATATCTATAGGGCGACAGTTCTGACTTATCATATTATCTTGAATTTCAGAGTAAGGATAAGAGTCCATTATCTGTATTCTTCGTAATACTGACCGATGTATAGGGAATTGCCGTAAAAACTCACCTACATTTTCAAAATTATCAGTT
>JAQBUS010000009.1 GCA_027623875.1 Pseudomonadota bacterium | reverse complement strand
CATTTTAAGAAACCCCAAAAGAACTATAGTTGACCAAATATTAGGACAAAAAAAATCAGCACGTTTTGGTAACGCGTTTTTTAAGATATTAAATGGACTCTAGGGGTGGACGCCACCTACTCTAACATTTATTTAAAAGCGTAGAGGTAAAAAATTATGTTAACTGTTATTTCTCCAGCAAAAAAACTTGATCTAAATCCTTCGCATGTTCTCTCACGAACTACTCCTGTATTTCTTACAGAAGCTAACAATCTTGCAAAAAATATCCAGAAACTGGATATTAATGGGCATAAAAAATTGATGTCGATATCTGAAAAGTTAGCAAATTTAAATAAAAAGCGATTTTCTGAATTCAGAAGTGATCCAAAAGTAGAAGAGTCTTTTCCTGCGATTTTTTCATTTGCTGGGGATACTTACATTGGATTAGAGGCTAAATCACTTGAAGATGACACGCTTCAATACGTGCAGAATTATTTACGTATTTTATCAGGCCTTTACGGCATTCTACGGCCCTTTGATTCTATTCAACCATATCGCTTGGAAATGGGTAGTAAATTACAAAACAATAAGGGTGGGTCACTATATAAATACTGGGGTAACCTGTTAAGCCTAGAGTTAAATTCACAGGCTAAGAAAATTAAAACGGAAAGCTTAATTAACTGCGCAAGTAAAGAGTACTTTGGGGCAATAGATCGGAGTACACTCAAATTGAAGGTGGTAACCCCGACTTTCCTTGAGAAAAGGCCTGATGGCGAAAAAATTATAAGTTTCTTTGCAAAAAGAGCCCGCGGAGCAATGGCCAGGTTTATTGTAGAGAATAGGCTTACAGACCCAAATTCTTTGAAAGATTTTAACATTGGCGGTTATAAATTTATAAAGAAGCGCTCAAATGAAGCGGAGTTAATTTTTATTCGTTAAGCCTCTCTTATAGTTTTGGTTTTATCCAAAATCTCCATGACAGAACCACCCACCATTTTTAATCCCACCATACGCGTAGTAAAGCCATAATCTTTCACCTGTTTTCACATTAACTCGCCAATAATCTCTAACACCTGTTCTCCAGCCTGAATCATCCAACCACCATTCTGGTGAAATACGTTCTGGTCCTACACTAGAACTTGTATCAAAAAAACGGTTACGCCATTTGAATTTTTTTGGCGGGAAGTTTTGATCTTCAACAAATATAGTTTCATCATTAAACACCGTCGTTGGTCGTAATAGATTGTGATCCTGCCATTCCATTTCCGGTTCCGACCAGAGGGCACTAAGAGTAAGGAAAGACTTTTCTGGAATATGGCTTTCTGCAGAGTGCCAGCGGGTTATCTTATCTGTGTTAATTTTAAGGGCTAGCCGACTCAACAAGTCATCGAGTAAGAGATCTACTTCAGGTGTTTTTGATTTCAAATTATTTTCTTTAGGAATTTTTTCATATTGATATTCAAAAATAGGTTCGAATAGCTTTACTTCTAATCTAACCAAATCAATTCCAAAATCAGCTTTGATCTCCTCAACTTTCATATTTAAAAGATACATGATTCGCTGCACATCAAAACTTGGTCGCGCCAACTCAACGTAAACACTTTGAGTAACACCATCTATTTTAAAGACCTGTAATTGAAGTATTCGGGCTCCTACCGCATTTTTTTTTAGTTTTTGACATAAGGAAGAAACAAGGCGTTGAAGAGCTAGGATTAAATCAGCTTTCAGACCAATAGGTTCTGGTAAGGTTAATCGAACAGAAAAGTGCTTAGGGGTTCCTTTAGGAGAAATCGGTTCACTTTCTAAACCTAATATCTGATCTAAGCGTCTCAAGATATCCTTCCCAAAACGCCGAACTAATGCTGCTCGGGGTATCTCAAATAAATCCTGAACATACCTTAAGCCTAACTTTCTTAAGTCAATCACCTTATTCGAAGGAATTCTTAATGCCGCCAAAGGCAAACAAGCGACTGCCTCTCGGACTTCTCCTGGTAAAGCAATAAAGGATTTCATAACATCAGTGCTTTCTTCCATATCATTAGAAAAAAAATTTACTAAAGAATAGCCTTTCTTAACTGCGCGTGATCTAGCCGCCCTTGCCTCTTGGTCAATTACATCACTCGTGTAAGCTATTGCAGGATTTTCTCCTATGAAATGTGATAAGGCCCAAGCAGCTCCAGCTGTATCTGCAATGCTGATTTGCACAGTAAGAGAAAATTTCGAACAATCCCTCTTCAATGTCTGGATTAAGAGCTCTTCACCGCCGAAAAGATGAGCACAACCGGTCAAGTCTATCAATAACCCATCTGGTGGCTCTGCTTTTATCCAAGGAGAAAATTTTTCTGCCCACCGCACAAGCATATTTAAAAATTGCGAATCTAATTCTAAATTAATAAAGCGTATCAAAACATTTGGACACTTTGCTAAAGCATCATTTATAGACTGTTCTAAATATAGCCCTTCGAGCTCCGCCGCCCGGTTTAAGCTATAGATAATATCAGAATTTTTTTTATTTCCTTTTATAATAACAGGAGTGCCAAAAGGAATTTTTTCTTGGCGAGTGATACGTTCAACTGCCAACCTTTTAAACCAAATAGATAATATACGACGACCAGATGACATTTTTGTTCTTGTTTTGTTCTATTTAAGAATAAACATATAACACCATGAGTCGAGTCATTTCATTTAAACATTACAAAAGAAATTTAGATAGGAACTCTAGATTGACGCTTACGTTCGTGTGGATCAAGCAACTTCTTACGAAGACGTATTGAGCTAGGGGTTACCTCTACAAGCTCATCATTATCAATATAAGCAATTGCCTGCTCCAACGACATTTTTATTGGAGTGGTCAACCTAACAGCCTCGTCCGTACCAGATGCCCGCACATTAGTTAACTGCTTTCCCTTCAGAGGATTCACCTCTAAATCATTCTCCCGACTATGCTCACCTATTATCATTCCTTGATAAACTGGTTCCTGTGCACCAATAAAAAATTTTCCACGATCCTCAAGCTTCCAAAGAGCGTACGAAACAGCAACACCATTTCCCATAGAAATTAAAACTCCAGATCTACGCCCTGGTATTTCTCCCTTATAAGGCTCCCAATCATTAAAGACCCTATTTAGAACTCCAGTTCCACGAGTGTCAGTTAGAAACTCTCCTTGGTAACCGATCAAACCCCTAGATGGAACATGGGCGATTATTCTTGTTTTACCTACTCCAGACTGGCGCATCTCTACTAATTCGCCCTTTCGAGTCCCTGTAATCTTTTCAATTACAGCTCCGGAGTATTCATCATCTACATCAATCGTAACCTCTTCTACTGGCTCTAGTTTTTTTCCAGAAACCTCTCTAAATAACACCTGGGGTCGAGATACACTTAATTCAAACCCCTCTCTTCTCATGTTTTCTATCAAGACCCCCATCTGCAACTCGCCACGCCCAGAAACTTCAAAAGCTTCACCACCGAGAGCATCGCTGACCTGAATTGCAACGTTAGATTCCGCCTCTTTCATAAGGCGCTCTCGTATTACTCGAGATTGCACTTTTTTACCCTCTCTTCCAGCTAGAGGGCTATCATTAATTCCAAAAGTAACTGAAATCGTAGGCGGATCTATAGCTTGCGAGGCTATAGCTGTGTTAATCTCTAAAGCACATAAAGTATCAGCAACAGTTGCCTTAGACATTCCTGCTAATGAGACTATATCTCCGGCCTCGGCTAAATCTATTGCAACCTGGTTTAATCCTCTAAATGCCATAATTTTTGTAATTCTGAATTGCTCTAGTTTAGCACCATCCCTCGATAGAGACTTTATAGTTTCACCAACTTTTAGATTTCCACTTTCAACACGGCCAGTTAATATACGCCCTATAAAAGGATCATTACCCAGTGTAGTCACCAACATACGAAACGGGTCGCTTCGGTTTGCCACCTGAACAGGAGCCGGCACATGTAAAAGAACTAGATCGAGCAAAGCACTCAGGTCCTTTCTTGCTCCATCGAGCTCCATATCAGCCCAACCAGATCGACCAGATGCATACATTGTTGGAAAATCCAATTGAAAATCATCAGCACCCAGGTTTGCAAATAAATCAAAACATTCATCTAACGCTCGATGAGGTTCAGCATCTCCCTTATCTACCTTATTTAATACCACGATAGGTCTCAGACCCAAAGCTAACGCTTTTGATGTCACAAATTTGGTTTGAGGCATGGGCCCTTCAGCAGCGTCTACTAATAAAACAACTCCATCAACCATACTTAAAATACGCTCAACCTCACCACCGAAGTCAGCATGCCCTGGAGTATCGACGATATTAACCCTAATTCCCTTCCAAACGATTGAGGTAGCCTTTGCAAGAATCGTTATCCCCCGCTCACGTTCCAAATCATTGCTATCCAGCGCCCTTTCCGCGACAGCTTGGTTTTCTCGAAAAGATCCAGATTGCTTCAACAACTCATCTACTAAAGTTGTCTTTCCATGGTCAACGTGAGCGATAATCGCTATATTGCGAATGTCCATTTTTATTACCTTTTCATGAAGTGTCGAAGGCGAACTAACTGAACCACAGGGTAAATGCCAGTTAATATTTTCAACTGCGTCAATAGCGACTAACAATCACTTATGGATTAGCGGAATCTTCTCGGAAAAAAAAGATTCTGAATCATCTTTTTTTAAATTAATTACCAAATAACCAATGCGATTTACTCATTAAATATTTGTCAGAATTCTTTCAAGGAGTCTGTCATGGAATTAAGAAAAAAGGCGTACCTTTTCCAATCATCTGAGCTACCTTTATAAATATTTTTACGCACCTGAAGAGCCGAAGCTGTACTTACCAATCTCGTATTTTTATCTAATTCCAAGAATTTTCTATCCCATCCCACACCTAGATACTCGAATAGCTTTTGAGATTCTTGCTCAACATTCTCTACAAATCTTTCGTAATTGAGTTTGTATATATAACCAGGGTACTTATTATTCCAGAAATTCATCAAATCAACATATAATTTATAATATTCGCTTATATCCATTAAATCATACGAGTAACCAAGACTTTTCTTTGCAAAATAATGCTTGAAGTTAGACCAACAAGTAGCCCGCGCATCCCTCTCTAGCATAATGATTTTAGCTTCAGGAAACGCATTTACTATATAACCGATATACAAAAAATTTTGAGGCATCTTATCTACAATATATTTCTCTGAGTATTTTAAACCTGAAATTGCCTTCATATAGTCTACTCTAACGCTTTCAATTTTCTTAGCGTTTACTTGAGTGTCGTTTAGATTCGCTGTCACAATTGCTTTATTCAAAAATGTTAACTCACCTGCCCCACAAATATTTGGATGATTACTTAGTAATTGCTCAACAATTGTGGTTCCGGATCTGGGCATACCAATTATAAAGATTGGCTGCTTACTTTTTTTTGAATTAATATTCTTCAGTTCGGAGCCTAATCCATCAAACTCCGACCAACGGGATTTTGTTTTTCTAAAATAACTGCGATCAGTTTGTATGTTATAGTTAAGCTCTAATTTTCTTAATCTATTACCTTCCAGATAAAAACTAAATGACTCACCATACATCCCAATATCTTCGTATGCTTTACCAATTGCAAAACTTAAATGCATTTTTTGAAGAGACAGAAGTCCCTTCCTATTAATCAAATTTAGCATTTCGTTAATTTGTGGATCGCCTTTTTGATATTTTTTTAAAATACTTAATCCTCTTATGGCCTCAGTATTATCTGGTCTAATTTTTATGGCTTTCTCTAAACTCGCTATTGATTCCTGCCGACGACCCGCTCGCATTAAAGCAGTGCTCATATTGACAAAAGCTTCATCATAATCTGGTTTTATTGCCAAAGCTTTCTTATAATTAGAAATAGCTAAACTGATTTCACCTTTTTCCAGTACGGCATTTCCCATATTGTTGCGTGTTAAAAAATCTTTTGGATTTATTTTTATAATTTCTCGAAATTTTATAATAGCTTCATCTAGGCGGCCAGCTTGCGCTAACGATATTCCTAAATTACTAATGTTCTGAACTGCTTCAGGACTTAGAGTAAGTTTTTTGTTTTTTATCTTCATATAAGATTTATATTTCGTTAAGTATCAAATCTATATATTCCTTCCAGCACATAATTAAAAGCCCTAGAGCCTTGACTTGCTTTTTTACTATTTTCTTTTTTTATATCTTTTACCCGAAATATACCTCCTAGCTTTACGAAACGTTGGCACATCCTTACCTTCAAGTTTCAGAAGTTCTAATTTCAAGCCACCAGTAAGGGGAACTACCTCTGTCAAACTCACTAAAACTCGTTTTCCAATTCTCAATAGGAGTCCAGATTTCTCGCCCGAAAGAGTTTGAGTGTCTCGATTATAAACAAAATATTCGTTCCCAATAGTAGATACGGGAACCAAACCATCCGCTCCAGACCCATCTAATTTTACGAACACACCAAACCTGGCGACACCAGAAATAGTACCTTCAATTTCGACATTAACTTGTTCTGAGAGATATGCTGCTAAATATCTATCTACTGTATCTCGTTCGGCCATCATTGATTTGCGCTCGCTAGAAGAAATATTTTCTCCAATAGCTTTTAATTCTTGTGAACTTTGAGAAATAGCTTGTTCTTTTGTCCAGTGGTTAACTTCGATAAGAGCTCGGTGGATAGTTAAATCTGCATATCTTCTAATTGGAGAAGTAAAATGTGCATAACGCTTTAGTGACAACCCGAAATGGCCCATATCTTCACTTCCATAATAGGCCTGGCTCATAGACCTTAAAGTCGAAATATTTATGAGTTCTGAAAAGTCGGTATGTTGTGCTTTTCGTAACAACTGATTTAAGTGGGATGTTTTAAAAACTTGGCCCTTCGGAAAACTCAGTCCACATGATTTGGAGACTTCTCTAAGAGAGTCTATTTTTTCTTTTGTTGGTTCCTCATGCGTCCTATATAAAAAACTGTGTTTTTTCTCATAGAGCTCTTCGGCTGCAGCAACATTTGCCAAAACCATCAATTCTTCAATAATTTTATGTGCATCTAGAGCTTCTTTAAAAGCCACCGACGCGACTCTCCCCATCTCATCTAAAGATATCTTTCGTTCAGGAATATTCAGGTCCAGTGGCTCCCTTTCCTTAGTAATTTTCTGTATCAAAAGATAACATTCGTACAAAGGCCTTATAACCTCTTCTAGTAAAATTTTGGTTCGATCATTTAAACTCCCATCAATTGCTAATTGAACTTCTTCATAAGTTAATGAAGCTCTAGATTTCATTAATCCCCTAAAAAATTCGTGACCTACTTTACTTCCAGTTGAATTTAGAACGATTTTAACTGCAATACAGGGTCTATCTACTCCTTCATGAAGCGAACAAAGATCTCCCGAAAGCAAATCTGGCAACATTGGGACTACTCTGTCAGGAAAATATGTAGAGTTACCTCTTCTGAGCGCTTCACGATCTAACTGGGAGCCAATCTTAACATAGTGGGCAACATCTGCTATAGCTACCCATACAATATAGCCACCAAAGTTATTCTTTGACTTATCAATCTCGACAAAACACGCGTCATCGTGGTCCCTCGCATCAGAGGGGTCA
This sequence comes from Pseudomonadota bacterium, assembly GCA_027623875.1. Taxonomy (GTDB): domain Bacteria; phylum Pseudomonadota; class Alphaproteobacteria; order Rhodobacterales; family Rhodobacteraceae. Next base: position 7,596 of record JAQBUS010000009.1, on the reverse strand, counting down.
ATAGTCACGAAAGGGATTAATCTTAAATCTTTGCGAGACTCTAAGTTAGGTTGTTCGATTGAAGCTGCTTCCGCCAACACTTCCTTGCTAAACTCCTCAATTATACCATGTTCATGAATAGCTATCAAAGACACTGTTCGAGTATCTCCGTATTTACCCAAAACGGACAGAACTTTAGCTACCGGATCACGCAGCCTGCCTTTTGCTGCAGTTTGCTCAAACTTAACCAAATCCCCATCAACACTCCCATTTATTAATTTAGCTGGAACACGCCATGTTAACTGAGACCGTTTATCTACGGGTTGGATAATTCCTCCTTCAGACGAGCCTTTGAAGATTCCAATTAATTTATTTAGATTAGGCGAAATTTTTCTAATTAATTTAGCCTCATAGTCGTAATCTCTATTCTCTACCCTCTTAACTTCACAAAGCACTTGGCCTCCTTCGGAGACAACCGGATCACCAAGTTTTTCAATTAGAAAAATTTTTGGTTTATTCTCGGTTTTTTTCCAATCGAGAACATCTAAGAAAAGATCCCCATCCTTATCAGGTTTAAGAACGGTGTATACTCCTACTGGAGGAAGACCGTTGGGGTTGCGAAATAATTTTGATCGGCGAGGCATACTATTTTCCAACGCGAGTTCTTCAAGAACTCTTTTAAGATCTATTTTAAGACTTCCTTTTATTCCAAAAGCTTTAGCCACATCTCGTTTAGATATTTTTGTGGGGTTATTACTAATCCATAAAAGGATCTCTGTTTTTGAGGGAAGGCTGCTCATGAATACAACTTAAAATGTTTGATAAAGCTTTCTCCAGTTTTGTATAAAGTCACTCTAGGTTTATTGTAGATTAAAGGTTCTTCAATCAAATGTAACCCGCCCATAGATAGTTTAAAATCTTTACCAACGGAAAAAGAAATAGGTGAGTCCTATTTAAAGTAATTTAGTAGAATTTCCTTATAAACAGACTTCAGTTGATCAATATGTTTCACTTCCACACGTTCATTTACTTGATGTAGGGTCGCTCCAACTAAGCCAAACTCAACCACAGGGCAGTATTCCCTTATAAAACGAGCATCGGAGGTGCCACCCGATGTGGACAGCTCAGCCGTCACTCCCGTTATTTTTTTTACTGAGGCAGCTACTAAATCAGAAAGAACACCCGGTACAGTTATAAAGCTTTCTCCAGACACCTTGAAGGTTACCTCAATTTGAGCTCCACTTTTATCCTCAATTTTCTTTGCCTCTGCCTTTAGCCAATCCATTAAAGACTTTGAGGTGTGGATGTCATTAAATCGAATGTTTACCATTATTCTACATTCACCAGGGATTACATTTCCAGCTGTATTGCCAGTTTCTATAGAAGTTACAGCTAAGGTAGATGCGTCAAAATACTCCGTCCCTTTATCTAATTTATTTTGGGTGAGGAGGGTAACTAATTCTGCGGCAAGAGGAAGGGGGTTTAAAGCCCTTGCTGGATAAGCAACATGTCCTTGCACACCTTTAATCTTAATTAGTGCAGATACCGACCCACGCCTTCCTATCTTTATCATGTCACCCATAATCTTTGGACATGTAGGTTCACCGACTAAACATACAGCCATTGATTCTTTATTTTTCTTCATCCAATCCAAAATAGCTACTGTACCATCTGTCGCCTCTGCCTCCTCATCTCCAGTTAAAGTTATAACAATTGATCCATCTATATTTTTTGCCTTAACTATGTCTATGGCTGCAGATACGAATGCTGCAACTGCAGTTTTCATATCAGCAGCCCCTCTTCCATAAAGCCAACCGTCCTTAACTACTCCTCCAAATGGATCTTCTATCCAGGAACTAATCTCACCCGCTGGCACAACATCTGTATGGCCATTAAAGCCAAACGTTTTATCGTGATTTTTGTTACCCCACCGTGCAAACAGATTACATATTCCATTCCTATCAACTCTAACGCACTCAAAGCCAGACTCTGAAAGTTCCCTACATAAAAGATCGATAGCTCCATCATTTATAGGAGTTACTGAGCGGCATTGGATTAGTTTAACGGATAAATCCACTGCATTTGACACCCCAACCATCGTCCCTTTTCTCCTCAAACCTTATCGCGAACCAGCATACCAAATAACGGTTTATTGTTATTAAAAGGTTAATATATGTTCTTTAATAGTTGATATTTAAACACTTCATTTATATTTAAAGAGTAACTAGTTTTATCATTGATGGCTTCAAAACTAATCCCTTAAAGGCATCAATAATTGATTTTTTTTCTAGTCATAAAAAGCTGTTGTTTGAGAAACTATAACAGAATTCTCGTCCAGAGCCTGTTTCATCAAGTTTTGCTCATCTTCTGAAATATCATGCCCTTCTAAAGCTCGCTCACCTGCTGTTCCGTAACCGCTAATACTTAAAGGTGCTAATCCTGCCTTTTTTAACAACGCAGTAGCTTCGCGAACGGCTTCATCCTCGTCACACCCAGATGAATAGCACATTAGAGCTGCTCCTGTTGACTTGTTGGGTAGACCGTCACCTTTTATACGGCCAACTTCTACTAAAAGAGTATAAACTTCTTGTTTCTTTTTTGTATCAGTTTTCATAATTGAAAGCTTTTAAAAGTTGACCCAGGTATCTTTAGTTTAATCTCTAAGCAGTTCATTAATTGCTGTCTTTGAACGTGTTTTTTCATCTACTCTCTTCACTATTACCGCACAATATAAATTTACTCCATTAGTGCTAGGGAGCGATCCTGAAACGACAACTGAATACGGTGGAACTTCCCCATAGAAAATTTCTCCACTTTCTCTATCGACGATCTTCGTAGATTTTCCAATAAAAACTCCCATTCCCAATACAGAGCCTTCTCTAATTATACAGCCCTCAACCACCTCTGAGCGAGCACCTATAAAACAATTATCTTCGATAATTGTAGGGCCAGCTTGCATTGGCTCTAAAACACCACCTATTCCAACACCTCCAGAAAGATGGACATTTTTTCCTATCTGAGCGCAAGATCCTACCGTAGCCCAAGTATCAACCATTGTTCCTGTATCAACATATGCACCCAAATTAACGAAAGAGGGCATTAAAACAACACCTGGAGCAATATACGCAGACTTACGAACTATACAATTTGGTACGGCACGAAACCCAGATTCCAACCATCTTTCACTATCCCAGCCCTTAAACTTTGAATCCACCTTATCCCACCAAGTCGTGTTTTGCGGACCACCCTCTTGTTGAGCCATGTCTTGAAGTCTAAATCCAAGAAGAACAGCTTTTTTAGCCCACTGATTAACGGACCAGGAACCACTTTCTTCCTTTTGAGCTACCCTCAAAACACCAGAATCTAGTAAATTCAAAGTTTTCTCGATGGAATCGCGAACCTCTCCACTAGTTTGTGGTGTAATTGTATCCCGCTCTTCCCACGCCTTTTCAATTATGACCTCAAGAAGGTTAATAGACATCCGCAGCACTCCCATAGCTAAATAAAGTCAAATTCTCATTTTTCTATAAACTGCATGATTAAAAGGTGCAATCTAGTCAGCCCTTAAAATCAGAGAACAGGCTACTGGTGATTCAGAAAATAGAGTTTCTTTTTTTTGAACGGGCAAACGGGCAGGTTTTATCTTGAGGCACGCGAGAAGGGTTAAGAATTCTTTCCACCCATTTCCTTGCGTCCAAACAGCCATCACCAGCTGAAGGGGGTTACCTGATTGACCCAACCAAAGGAACGGTCAACTATTTTTCTTATCATCCACCTTAACAAACGCCATTAGTATCAAACCAATTATAAATAGAAATATTATTGGGAGCATGCCCACTCTCTGGCTGTTAAATACAATTGTAAAAAAAGCTATCAAGGCTGGTGCTAAAAAGGACGTGGCTTTACCTGCAAAAGCATATAATCCAAAAGCCTCTGTTATTCTTGAGTCCGTAGCCTGATGGACGAGCATTGTTCGTGATGCTGATTGGATAACCCCACCCACACCTCCCAGAACAGCCCCACAAAGATAAAATGCACAATCTGAATAGCTCAAGGACCCTATTACAGGGTCTAACGAAACCCTTACAAAGAAAATAGACTCTGGGGTAATTCCAACTATAGAAATAGTTGTAAAGATTAGTATCACAATTGAAAGCTCAATAACCGGCTTCGGCCCAAAAAAACTGTCAGCAAAACCTCCTAACCAAGAAAGTAATACTCCAAAAACCAATGCCATAATTCCAAAAATACCAACATCAACCACAGACCACCCTAATACTCCATATGCATAAATTCCTCCAAACGAATATACGGCATTCAAAGCATCCCGATAAAACATGGACGAACCAAGGGAAGCCAGAAAGCTTGGCCTTTTTGGTAAACCCCTTAAGGTAATTAAAACCAACCTAACACCCGTGTAGATCGACACCCGTTTTGCATCGATCTTTTTAATAGGGCTTACATACATGAAGAATGGGATCATAAAAAATGCAAACCAAGCAGCACTTAAAGGTCCTATCATTCGAGTTCCTTCTCTAAGATCAGGATCTAAGCCAAATATTGGAGCCCTTCCCAGTAGTGTCATGCCTTGGTCGTTTTCTGCAAAAAACAAAAGGGCAAGAATTAAAGAAATTAACCCCCCCAGATAACCAACAGCCCAACCAGATCCAGATATACGACCTAGATCATTTTTATTGCCTAGTGTTGGAAGAAAAGAGTTTGTAAAAATTGTAGCTAGCTCCGTTCCGTATAAACCAAGCATAAAAAAGGCTAAAATCAATACCGGCCAGACTTGATCGGGGGCTGAGAACCATAAACCTGACGAGCCAATACAATAGCAAAAAGAAAAATACACTAAATACCTGATGTGTCGGCCTGAACTATCCGCAAGAGCCCCCAATACAGGCGCTGACACGGCCACTAAAACGCCTGTTAAAGCCAATCCAACTGCCCATAAGCTCTGCGCTTCAGCTTTTGCCACATACTCTGACATTCCCAAAGTGACTTTATGCCTAACAACAATTTCAGCAAAGTATGGACCAAAAATAAAAGTCAAAAGCAACGTATTATAAGGTTGACTGGCCCAATCAAACATCATCCATCCATATAGCTGTCTACGTCCTCGTGCTTTTTTCATACTTCTTTCTAAACTTAATTATAGCTACATTAACTGAAGGATTTTCTTAATTTGGAGGCCACGGCCTTTTAAATTCAGAACTAATCCAATCTTCTATCCATTCAGGCATATCTGGCTTTTCTAACTGCCCTCCGAACGCTTCGATTACCTTCCTTAGTGGAATTAAACCTTTTTTATTTGAAATTGCCATCCTAAATACAGCTTGTGACGTAGCTTCACTTCCCCTCCACATAGATTGCTCCAGGTATAAAAATCGTTCATCCCACGAAACAATACGCGAACGCATTTTTAATTTATCAAAAACTTTTACTCTCCGCCTATATCTAATTACCGATCCAGCAACGGAAAAACGCCATCCATTTTCTTTTACTAGAGAATGCAAACCAACTCTTCTTATTAATGGAACCCTGCCTAAATCATAAATAGTGAGGGTTCTTCCATTATTAAGCTCCATCCATAGATCAAGATCCCAAGGCCAGCATATATGATTGGATTCGTATACGTCCATCAAGGACTGTTGGTGACTCTTTCCATATAGCAAAAGCTCTTTAACGATACGAATGACAGGGTACATTAATACACTCACCTAAGGTAATATAGTAGGATCATCTCTTAAATGATAATTTTAATCAATCGCTAACCTACTCTTGCAGAGATGAACACAGACCATTAGATCTAAGGCGTGTAATTTTTTTGGAGCCACTAAAATGATGTCAGTTTATCAAATTCTTATGTTTCTGCTTGGTCTAATAGAAAAGATAATCATATTACAAATTATAATGAGCTGGCTCATAAGCTATCAAATTCTAAACATGCGTCAAAGATTTGTTGCACAAATTTGGTTTGGTTTAAGCCAGATACTGGAACCAATTTATAAAAATATTCGTAAATTCCTTCCCAATACTGGAAGCTTCGACTTGGGTCCTATTGTGTTACTGTTAGGCCTGTTCGTATTTAAAATCATTTTAAATAATAACATCCATATTTTTATCTAAACCGAAGAGCACTGTTTGAGTCTTTTAACTAAACAAAAGATTAAAGATACTAATTAAACCTTAAGATATAGGAATAAAAGATGAGCTTAACCGTGACAACACATCAAGCGGAAGAAGACGAACGAAACGAGTTAATAAAAATATATCTTAATGGGGAGATCGTTTCAAAATCAGAGGCAAAAGTCAGTGTCTATGATAGTGGCTTTATGCTCGGTGACGGAATATGGGAAGGTTTAAGGCTTTATTCAGAAAAATGGATTTTTATAGATGAGCATCTTAACAGGTTAGTGTCCGCGGCAAAGGCCATCGACCTAAATCTGGGCTTAAATAAAATAGAGATTGTCGACGCCCTCGAGAAAACTCGAAAAGCTAACCATATTAAAACCGATGCTCACGCTAGATTGATGTTTACTCGTGGGACAAAAGTTCGTCCATTTCAGCATCCAGCCCTAAGTCAAACCGGTCCAACTTTTGTTATAATCATTGAGCATTCCAAACCTAAATTGCCTCGCCCAATAAAACTTGCGACAGTTCCACATATGAGGGGGCTCCCTATGACACAAGACCCTAAGCTTAATTCACACTCCAAACTAAACTGCATAATAGCGTGTATAGCAGCTGAAAAGGCGGGTGCGGATGAAGCGTTAATGTTGGACATAAATGGGTTTGTTAACACGACTAATGCATGTAATTTTTTTATAATTAAAGAGGGAGAGGTTTGGACCTCTACCGGGGACTACTGCATGAATGGTATCACTCGTAAAAAAGTGATTAACCTTTGCAAACAAAACAATATACCTGTCTTTGAGAAAAATTTTAGTCTTGTAGATGTATATAGCTCGGAAGAAGCCTTCTTAACAGGTACTTTTGGAGCTCAGACTCCAGTATCAGAAATTGACGGTCGAGTTATTGGGGACGGCAAGCTTGGGCCTGTAACCCAAAAAATTCGAGCGTTGTACAGTGACCTGATAGCGAACGAAATAAAATGAAAATCGCTGCTTGGTCAGGCCCAAGGAACCTTTCGACTGCGATGATGTATAGCTTTGGATCAAGACAAGATACAGAGATATCGGATGAGCCGTTTTATGCAGCTTACCTTTATGCCACTGGCCTCGAACACCCCATGCGAACCGACATACTTAACTCTCAACCCCATAACGCTGGAGAAATAATTACCAAATTAAAGGGACCAATACCGAACGGTAAAACTATATGGTACCAAAAATTAATTTGTAACCATATGATTGATGGTATGAGCCTAGAATGGGCTACCGAATATAAAAATATATTCATTCTTAGACATCCAGCTAGAGTGATCGCAAGCTACGCACAAAAAAGAGAAAATCCTGACCTAAATGATATTGGATTCGTTCAACAGGCAAGGATATATGAAAAACTAGGCGGCTTAGTGATTGAAAGCGCAGATATTTTATTAAACCCAAAAAGGGCACTCCAAGCAATATGCGCCGGCATAAATCTATCTTT